>JAOZUK010000106.1:9344-14097 GCA_029938715.1 Bacteroidales bacterium
AATTCTGATCTGGGTGTGCAGGCTGCAAATAGTACCAATGCAATAAAAGTCAGATATTTCATATTATTTGCCCTTTCAGTTAATTCCTGGTTATTACCTGGTTATTACCGCGAACCACCCTCCTGAACCTGGTGATTCAACTTTGGTCAAGGTCCCTCCTTTCAGTGCAAAATGCGCTCCCCACGAGCCGGATTCAATACTGATCCACCTTCCTGCGAATTCGCCTGGAGAATCGGTTAAATCCAAAGTTATATTGCCTTCTTCCGGAAACAGTATTACATATTTCTCATCTTTCTTTGCTGTAAGATAAGCCTCATCCTCCTCTCGGTCTGACAATAGTTCCATGTGTGGTTTCATTTCCCACATCCTCACCATGGTTTCTATTTTTCTGATTGATTTTATCAAGGCCTGTGATTTTGCATTCAACCCATTTCCATGGGGTGGCCTGTGATGTCGCACAGCCGCACAACCTCCCATAATATCCCTTAGGAACCTTTCAATGCCATCTTCATTAGAGCCTGAACCCCAGGTTGAATTCATCCCGCCGTATACTTTTACGCAATTTACAGGGCGCAATGAATATATTTCCCGTTGCTGTATGATCCAGGTTAATGTATCCCAATGAACCTGGTTGACAGTCCTGCTATTTATTTGAGAAACATCCAGAAATTCATATACAGTGGGATTCTCAATTGCATCCATACATGCATCACACGAATGAGGCGAAAAAAAGCGGTCAAACATATCTGTTGCGAAGACTCTCTTATCCCCTGCCCTTTCCCTTATAAACTTCATCCAGTATTTCCCCCACGCCTGTGGAGTGCTTGTTTCATTATTCATACAGTAGAGCACATTCCCATATTTTAAAGAGTACGATAGCAGTTTATCAACATACTTCTCCTGGTATTTTCTTACAAGATTCAATGCTGCTGTATAGGAAGGCATCTCCGGAACAGAGTGAAAGAATGGTTGCGCATCGCTGGCCGGATGTTTAGGATAGTCCATCTCCATTCCACATTCTGCTTCTGAATAGTTCACATTAATGGCAGGATTAAAAGGATTGAGCTTCCATGGCTCTCTTGAAAAATCAAAACGGTCCCATACTTCAATCTGGACAATGATATCTCTTTCGTCCGTTAATTTCAGAAGAGATTCAAACCGGTTCCAGTACGCTTCGTTCCACAAATCCAGGTCGTAATAGCCATCCTCTTGCTGGTAAAACGGCCAATAATTTCCTGAATCCCGTGAACTCATGGTATTCCTGATATAATTACCACCTACGCTTTGAAGCAAATCTAAATGCTCTTCAAGTCCGGGATATTGAAATAGGTTGTCATCACCTGAACCTCCCAGCAGTAAAACAGGACTCCCCTTGTATTGCCAGTATCGTGGATTCTCTGAGAAAGGTCTTATACTGTTATTGTCCGAATTCTTATTCTGTCCCGTATGACATCCTGAAACAGCCAGGAGGAAAATGAGACCTGATAATTTAAAATTTAGTCGCATAATTCATTGAGTGTATATTCTGGTAACATTTCATGATTCCCTTCGAAAATGACCAGTTTAATATTTTTGTACTCCTTTTGTAAAAATATTTTTCTGTCAGCGATCTTCCCAAAATCCCCGAGGGGTCGGCGGAACTCGAGAAGCTGCAATTTTTCATAAGCCGAGACATACTTTGAAGAATCGCTTACAGCCAGATCTGACAGCAACTTATTATAAAAATTGATGGATTGGGTAATGGGCACACTGCCCTGGATCCCGTCGTAGATACCGGTGTAGATAAAAAGCTCAGCATTATCAAATTTGCTTACCGGGGTATCCCAGTAGACCGGGGACTTCTCTCTGGCAACGCTCATATTTAGCATGCTGTCATTTGATTCCGTACAGCCAAGAATATCCCCGGCATATTTGTTTTGCCTGATACTGCTCTCATGGTACCAGGCAATAAGGTCAGATATGGGAACCCAGGCAGAGAATTTTCGGATCCTCTGTTTTGATTTCATGAATGCACTGAGCGTTGCATAACCTCCGCCGCTTGTTCCAACTACATAAATCCTGGAAGTATCCACATTGGCATTTTCAATGGCATAGGTAATTGATTCATCAATATCATTGATTACGAGATCACTGCAACAGGAATTTTTCGTACTATTTTTTCCACGGAAATCTGGATGAATATAATTCAGGCCCTTAGCCACGCATAACCAGGATAAAGTGTCTTCCTGGGTATAATCCCCGCTCCAGGTATGCAGGCTTACTATTAACGGAGCCGGATCTGCTGCGGTTGATGCATAGAAATATGCTTTTTGAATATGATCATCCATGGCAGACTTAATCTCCACCAATTTAAAGGCATTGCTCCACGATTCTTCTGATTCTCCAGCCACTTGCTGTCCTGACAGACCACCTGATGCCAACCCCAGCGATAGTAAACAAGAAAATCTAAAAATGGATAGGGTACGTCTTATAATCATCATTAACTAATTATCATTTCACTATGATGGTAAGCTCCTGGTTTGAATTCAGAGATACTTCTTCCTTCTTCTTATTTACAAGGATTGTGTAGGGCGACAAGTAAGTGATCAACTCACCATCAATAGAATATTCAGGTAACTCTATCTGTACAGATCCGGAGCTATTTGTCATCTGGCTCAATACCTCCTCCTTGTTTTTATTCAGTATGATCACTTTGGCACCGCTTACTTCTTTACCCTTTTTATCGGTCACATTTACCGCCATGGTCCAGTAAACCGAGTAAGAGTGATTCTGTTTGGTGGCATCGATGCCAAAATCCAATCCTTCAAATTCATTGGAACGAAATTCAATATCCTTTGCCAGACAATCCGTTCGCTCAATCCAACCCATACGTACCGGCTGAAAATCTGTAACAGTGGTGGGTGACCTGATAAATTGATTTTCAGCTATCAATGTACCTGTTGCACTGCCATAACCACATGCAACCCAAATGGGTGTGACATTAGAAGTGATCCGGTTGTTATAAAACTGACCACCCCTGGAATTACCAATATAAAAAGCGTAAGCCTCTGCATCTGTATCAGGATCCTCCTGTTCGATGTGTATTTGGTTTCCGAAAATATAATTCTCCCCGGCACTGGTACTGAAGAAAAAAGCAGAAGCCATGGGTATAAATTCTGGATACTGTTCGAATTTTTTTCCGGTGATGTAAAATTTATTGTTGTAGATCCTGTTCCCGAAGCATCCCCTGGGTGATTCCAACTCTGCACCATAGTCTGCCACCCGTATGGCGTTCGTACTGTAATGTTCATGATATTCACAGCTGGGAGGAGCTGCTTTAATTCTAAACAGGTTATTGAAGATCTCAATATGCTTGTGCCGGAATATTTCCAATCCTGATCCTATTTCAGGTTCGAACCGGTTCTCAAATATCATCGAGCTGTCTCCCATGGCCATTACACTGTAATGGTTGGTCACGGTCTGACGATTTACAAAACGATTGTGATGTATGATTGAATGTTCTCCCTTAAACACCAGGCAACCCTGGCCTCCGTAAAATTCAGAGAAAGAAACCTCCGACGCTTCCAGTCCACGCAAATCCACCGCATAAAACTCTGAGCCATGCCTGTTTATGATAAAGGGGCTCAGGACTTCAAACCTGCAATTGATAATGGTGGCATGCGGAACATCCACCGCAACGGTATTGATCCCCGATGTAATAAATTTCACATTATCCAGGATGATTCGAACATTCCCGGCTGTAGACTGAATTCCCCATGATAAAATACCACGGCTGCCATTTTTTATTACACCGTTTTTTATGGTTACTGTCCCTGCTCCTTCCACCACTGGAATGCCGGCAAGCGGTTTCCCGGTTGAAACTTCACCGGTATAATCAAAGAAGGCACTGTGGTTACGGTTGTATAGATGATCGTTGTGTCCCATGGGGTGGGTCTCTTCGACGATGCCGATACCCACATCCATAGCCGGACGGATATCTATCTGATCCACGAGACAATCATTCTCGGCTTTTACCCGGATGCGGTATCTCCCGGCAGGGAGACTATTCAGGTGGGCGATGATAAAACCCCCTCCCAGACGCGCCGAACGCTTCTCGATCGGACAGCTGACCATCGTTGTATCACCATAACTCGTAGTACATTTCACTTCGTTACCGGCTTCATCATCCACATAAACACTGATCCTCATATCATTTGTCACATCCCCACCCATGTCATGATAATAATGTCCTGTAATACCACACATGGCATAGTATGAGCGCCCGGCAACAGGAAGGTTAATATATTCTGAAGTGATCACATCACCTGCTTTCAACCGCAGAAGCTTATCCCCGATAAACTGATGAACATCCGCAGTGTTCTCAATTTTCGCTCCTGGTGCATTGGATATGTCCCACCCAATCAATCCCTCTTCAAATCCATAGTTGCGAACATGCTCATAATCCCCGTCTGCATAGGTAAGGGTATAGCCATTCAGATCAAGGGTAACATCTTTTCCAAGAAACAGGGCGCTTCTGTCACTTGTAATATCTCCAGTGAGCATGTAGATGGTACCGGGTTCACCATAGTTGCCGGGACCATTCACCGCAGTTACCCCTTCCGGTAAAACCTTATGTTCAGATGCGCTGTATTGGGCTTTCATACTGAAGTGAGGTACAAAAAACAGTGCGATGATAACGGTTGATACTATTTGCTTCCTTTTCATTTTCTTCTGTTTGGGTGTTCAAATTCGAAATCCTGATTGCGGACCATTT
>JAOZUK010000875.1 GCA_029938715.1 Bacteroidales bacterium
TACGTAACACAGAGGTTCCGGCGAAACGGAGGTAAGCTCTGCTGGGGAGCAACTTGCCAAGGGATAGTCGGGATGAGGGCGGCGAATATGCCACCGGGGAGCCTTCGGGCTCCTTTTTTTTTGTGGGGATGATCTATAGAGATGGTGATTCCTTATTCGCAGCCCTCATCATGCCTTAAAAAAACCTACGAACACGAGCTTGCGAGTGGTATTGTAGAAGTGGTTTAATCCGGTAATTTTAAAAAAATCAACGTATTTTAATTTGGACAAAGTCCGGTTGGATAAACAGCACGACAACACTTACAGGCAGGAGAATACCCTTTGCGCCCATCTTGGGCCTGCCAAAGAACTGGGTAAACATCTTCTCTGCCACGAAAAAGATTTCGGAAAAGTTCTATTTTATCCTCTACAGGAGAATGAATGGAGATTGAGGCAGGATGGTGGTGATCTGGTTTTACGCTTTTTTCTGCTGTTCGAAGAATTGTTTGCTTCTCATCCAAGGTAGCAAATGTCTGTTTCAATAGTTCATTTTCTTTTCGCAGACGGCTACATTCAGTTTGAGATTTTTCAAGTTGTTCTGTCAAAAGCTCAACTGTTGTCATTACAGGACAGGCGAACTACATTTTCTATGGATTTGAACCTTTTGAGGCATGATTCAATTTCTCCCAAAGTTTGACTTGTTTTGCATGGCACATTTCCAATTGTATTTATGCTACAGCTTTTTTCCCAAGGTCGACATATTTCCCAATCAAACCTGTTACGATTCTGCCTCCTTCTAAAAGATGATATGTCTATGAGTGTCAGGTGTGATCACGCTCAATCACTTAAATTGTCAGATAGAGTATGAACAACTACAAATTGAATTACAGGTTTCCGATGTTCTGTTGTATTCGTTCCAGAATCGATTCAAATGGAATTATCCCTTTATAATATAAATCTGCGGTCTTCTCATATTCAACTCTATACTGTGTCCGGACTTCCAGGTCACTCAATAGAAAGGCGTCATTCTTTTTTATTTCAAGCTCATCACCTGTTCGGAACCTTTTCTCCTTGTGTGCGACATAATCAGCTGTCCCTATGAACTTACGAACATCAGGATTTCCTAATAGACAGTATATGTCATAGTAATGTC
>JAOZUK010000107.1 GCA_029938715.1 Bacteroidales bacterium
CATTGGAGGCCAGCATTCGCAATACCTCAGCTTCTTTTTTGGTCAGGTTCACCTTATCGTTGGGTGAGCACAACATGCGGTTGGGATAGTCGAAAACAAACTTGCCAAATTTGAGCATTTCGGGCATTTCATCTCCCCCAAACTCTGGTTGAACCCGCTTCAGCAGAGAGTATATTCTAAGGGCCAGCTCGGTTACGCTAAAAGGTTTTACAATGTAATCGTCTCCTCCGGAGCAGTAGGCAAGGATCTTGTCCTTATCATCGTCCTTGGCCGACATAAAAAGGATGGGAGTTGTATAGTTGGATTTGCGGATCTCTTTGGCCAGGTCAAGTCCACTCATACCCGGCAGTACAATATCCACAATTAGGATGTCGTATTGTGCAGCCTTGAATAGTTGTAGAGCCCTTTCGCCTCTTGATTCAAGGTCAACCCTGTATTTTTTTAATTCCAGGGAGTCTTTTAATAGTGGTCCCAGCTGAGGATCGTCTTCGATCAACAGAACGGTGGGAGTTTTTTCTGCCATGACACTAATTACAATAATGATTATCTGATGTCAATCTAAATAACATCTGTTTTAACATTTTGTTCACTTTCCACCTTCATTAAAAAATAGTAAGGAGAGTCGGCCCGTTCAGAATAAATATTCTTACTTTTGCAGCCAGGGAGTAAACCCAATTAACCACTTAAAGCTGAGTTACCGGGATGTCGCAAATTAGACCCATTAAGTTCTTTTCAGGAAGAGCCTCAATCTATCTGGCCGAGCAGATCGCAAAGAATTTTGGAACCGAACTGGGCCGGACCAGCGTTTTCCAGTTCAGTGATGGAGAGTTTCAGCCAGCCTATGATGAGAGTGTACGTGGCTGCACCGTGTTTATTATTCAGTCCACATTTCCTCCGGGCGATAACCTGTTGGAGCTGTTGATGATGGTGGATGCCGCCAAGCGTGCATCGGCCGACAAGGTGGTTGCTGTAATTCCCTATTTTGGATTTGCCCGTCAGGATCGCAAAGACAGGCCCCGTTCTTGCATTGGAGCAAAACTGGTTGCAAACCTGCTTACTGCCGCCGGGGTGGATCGGATCATGACCATGGATTTGCATGCCGATCAGCTTCAGGGCTTCTTTGATGTTCCTGTGGACCATCTATACGCATCGGCACTGTTTGTCCCCTATTTAAAATCATTAAACCTCGATAACCTGGCCATTGCCGCTCCCGATATGGGGGGTACCAAGCGGGCAAATGCCTATTCACGTTTTGTGAATGCAAGCATGGTCATCTGCTACAAGCTTCGCAAGAAGCCCAATGTGGTGGATGAGATCAAAGCCATTGGAGATATCAAAGGAAAGAATATTGTGATTGTGGACGATATGGTGGATACAGCGGGAACAATCTCCTTTGCAGCCGGAATGATGAAGAGTGAAGGAGCGCTCAGTGTTCGAGTGGTGGCTACACACCCTGTGCTTTCAGGTCCAGCCTACGAACGGATCGAACAGTCGCCCATCGACGAACTGGTTGTCACCGATACCATCCCTCTTAAAAGGGAAGGAGATAAGATCAAGGTTCTCTCTGTGGCTGAGCATTTTGCAGATGTAATCGATAAGGTCTATAATTATAAGTCCATCAGCGATACATTTTTAAATTAATTCACTACATTTGCAGCCGTTTTGCCACGATGGCAAATTTTCCCACAGTGTGATGGGGAATTAATTAACATTTTAATTCTGAGTAGCACAACAAAATGAAAACAATTCAAATCAGCGCTCAGCAGCGCACCGAACTGGGTAAAAAATCTACCCGTGATTTAAGAAAAGCAGACCACGTTCCCTGTGTAATGTATGGAGGTGCAGAAGTAATCCACTTCCATGCACACGAAAACGACTTCAGACACATTGTCTATACTCCAACCGCCTTTCTGGTTGAGATGAAGCTGGGCGACAAAGTCCATAAGGCAGTTATGCAGGAACTGCAGTTCCATCCTGTAACCGATAAGCTATACCACATCGATTTTGTGGAGGTGTTTGATGATAAACCTGTTACTGTTGAACTGCCTATCACACTTATCGGCGCAGCCATTGGTATTAAGAATGGTGGTAAACCCCGTCAGAGAAGACGTGTACTTAAGGTACGCGGATTGATAGCAAACCTTCCTGATTCACTCGATATTGATATCAACGATGTTGAAATTGGTGAGGTGATCAAGATTGGTGACCTGTCATATGAAAACCTGGAGATCCTTGATCCCGCTCGTTCCATGATTTTTGCTGTAGTATCCTCACGGATTAGCAAGGGTATGGAGATGGGAGAAGCTGAAGAAGCGGCTGAAGAGGCAGCTGAAGCAGCTGAAGCAGCTGAAGCAGCTGAAGGCGCTGAAGCAGCTGAAGGAGATTCGGCAGCCGAAGCTTAATACTTGCGGGGTATGAAATACCTTGTAGTTGGATTAGGAAACATAGGTGACGAATACGAACATACACGTCACAATATAGGATTTGATATATTGGATGCCCTTGCCGGGGCGTCCAATATTTCTTTTAAGGACAAGCGTTATGGTTTTGTGGGGGAGATGAAGTATCGAGCCCGTAGCTACTGGCTGCTTAAACCCTCCACCTATGTGAACCTGAGTGGCAATGCCGTACGTTACTGGTTAAACAAACTAAAATTACCCCTGGAGAATTTGCTGGTGGTGGTGGACGACATCGCCCTTCCCTACGGGACCCTGCGCCTTCGTGCAAAGGGTGGAGATGCCGGTCACAACGGATTGTCCCATATTCAGACCATCCTCGGAACCGCCGGGTATGCACGGCTGCGTTTTGGGATCGGAGATGATTTTTACCCGGGTCAGAAGGTAGATTATGTATTGGGGGGATGGACTCCCGAACAGCAGAAGGCCCTTCCCAAGCGCATGGAAATGGCGGGAGATATCATCAAATCATTTGGAGTCATTGGGCTGCAACGCACGATGAATGTGTATAACAATAAATAGCAGGGCTATTTATTGTTAGTTAATGAGTTAATGGTTATTAAGTTATTATGATAATATGCTCACTGCGTTCGCGTTAATAATCACTAACTTACTAACCCATTAACATATTAACCCAAACTAAATTTTTTATGCTTAAAGATTTAATCCTAAAAAACCGCTCTTACCGTCGATTTGAACAGGGTGTACCCATCTCCATGGAACTGCTGCGCGAGATGGTGGAAGCCGCCCGGCTGTCGGGTTCTGCCAGGAACATGCAGCCCCTCAGGTATATGTTGTTTAATGATCCGGCCGATTGTGCCGGGATCTTTCCCACCACCGCCTGGGCAGGGTACATGAAGGATTGGCCCGGACCCGAAGAGGGGGAGAGGCCTTCAGCCTATATCGTGCAACTCGGAGACCTGGAACTTACCGACGATTGGTGGTGCGACGATGGCATTGCAGCTCAGAGCATGCTGTTAACTGCCGTTGAACAGGGATTTGGCGGATGCATCATTGGATCTGTTCAACGTGAGAAATTACGCACCTTACTAAATATACCACATCGATATAAGATCATCCAGGTTATTGCTCTGGGAAAACCGGCCGAAAAGGTGGTGATCGATGAAGCCTCAAATGGCGATATCAAATACTGGAGAGATCAGAAGGGTGTTCACCATGTACCAAAAAGAGGCCTGGACGAGCTGATTATTGGCTGATAATTTCACCGTTCTAAGCAAACCCGGAAAATTGAAAATGCTTTGCATCGCCTGGGGCAGGAACTTTTGGAGATTGAACTTTAGGAAAACCAGCACTTCTTATGGTTTGAATTAGTTACCTTTGTCCTTATTTCTAAAGAACTACACATTTTGACCAGGCTTAGCGTAAATATTAATAAGATAGCCACATTACGGAATGCCCGGGGAGGCAATATCCCGGATGTGCAGAAGGTGGCTGTGGATTGTGAACAATTCGGAGCACAGGGAATCACCGTGCACCCCCGTCCCGATGAAAGGCACATACGGTTCAGCGATGTGGAGTTACTCAAGCCGCTGGTTACCACCGAATTCAATATTGAGGGATATCCTTCAGAATCGTTTATGGAACTGGTGACAAAGGTGAAGCCCCACCAGGTGACTCTGGTACCCGATCCACCCGAAGCCCTTACCTCTTCAGAAGGGTGGGACACATTGAAACATCATAAATTCCTTGTGGAGGTGATTGGAGAGTTCCAGAGACACGGGATCCGCACCTCCATTTTTGTGGGTACCGATCCCAGGTTGGTTGAGGGAGCTGCTAAAACAGGCACCAACAGGGTGGAGTTATACACCGAACCCTATGCAACCAACTATCCTGCAGATTCAGCAGCAGCCATCAAACCCTTTGTGGAAGCGGCCATTGTGGCCAGGGACGCAGGACTTGAACTAAATGCCGGTCATGATCTGAACCTGGAAAACCTGCGATATATGAAATTGCAGATTCCCTGGCTCAAGGAGGTCTCCATTGGTCATGCACTTATTGCAGATGCCCTCTATTACGGGCTCCAGAATACCATCCAGATGTACCTCCGTCAACTCCGCGACAACTTTTAACTTTTTACTTTCCACTTTATACTTTCCACTTTATACTTTTTACTTTATACTTTTTACTACCCTATTAACCCAGAACAGAAATGATAATTGCCCAACAAAAGCAAAAAGAGAATATAGCCGAGTATTTAATCTACATGTATCAGGTTGAGGACATGATCCGGGCCAATAAGCTGAACCTCGATAGCATTGAGCAGACCCTGATCAATCAATTTGAGGTTGATTATGAGGTGAAGCGGGAGATGCGGGAATGGTATAAGACCCTGATCGCCATGATGCGTGATGAGAAAAAAGAGGGTTCGGGACACCTGAATATACTGACCAGCACTGTGGAGCAGCTGAGTGAGCTACACCACCAGATCCTGGAACGGGGAGAGGATATGGGGTATAAGGAGACGCACAACAAGGCAAAACCACATATTGAGGCTCTGAGGATGCGATCTGGCCATGGCCGGGAAACCGATATACAGGTGGCATTTAACGGACTCTATGGACTACTGATTCTCAAATTAAAAAAGACTCCCATCACCGAAGAGACCTCAAAAGCTTTTGACACCATCAGGGAGCTGGTGGCAGAACTCTCCTCCAGATATACCCTATGAAACTCTTCTTCAGGAAATATGGGGAGGCGGGACCCCCGCTGATCATTGTGCATGGCTTGTATGGTTCGGGCGATAACTGGGTTAACATTGCACGTGAACTGGCACACAGGTTCGAGGTGTATGTGGTGGACCAGCGAAATCATGGTCAGTCGCCCCATTCGGAGGTGCATGATTATGGGGTCATGCGGGAGGACCTCAGGGAGTTTATGGACGATCAGGGCATCGACAGGGCAGTGCTTATCGGACACTCCATGGGAGGAAAGACCATCATGAGCTTTGCAGCGGAGTGGCCCGAGCGGGTGGCCTCTCTGATTTCCGTGGATATCGCTCCTAAAACCTACAGCAACCTGGCCCTGGCCTCACGAAAGGCACCCAACCATTCGGGTATGATAGATGCATTGCTGGCGTTGGATGTTCAGAATGCTGAAAGCAGGGAAGAATTGGATCTGGCCCTCAGGCCCAGGATTGGTTCGAGCCGCATCCGCAGCTTTTTATTGAAGAATGTGCGACGGGACAGCTCAGGGAAATTCAGCTGGCGGATCAACCTGGAGGCCCTGAACAATAACCTGGATAAGATTTTTGAAGGGATAGACGCATCCAACATACCTGTAGGGGGGATCACCGGCTTTCCGGTCCTCTTCATTTCCGGAGCAGAGTCGGACTACATTCAACCTCAGGACCACCTGTTGATCCGTTCCCTCTTCCCGGTGGCCGAAATTGTCACCCTTCCGGGAGCCGGACACTGGGTACACGCCGAGCAACCTGCTCTGTTGGTGAAGACCATTAAATACTTCCTGGAGAACTAATTGGAACTTTTACCAGAATCATGGAAATCACACCTGAAATAGCCATCCTTTTTGGATCTGAACTGGACCAGGTAGAGAACGTGGAGATCACCTACCAGAATGGAGGCAAGGTGATTGGTACTGTAAAAAGAGTGCGACAGAAACCATTAAAGGTGGTTATTCAAAAGAGCCAGCTGGAGAGGGGAGGAAGATCAAAACACAGGGTGGTTTTTGATCATGTAACACAAATGCAGGTCACATTCCGGGATGGAGCCACGATAACCTTTGAGTGATTTCTCCTCTTGATCCAATAACCCATTAACTCAATAACTACGATACCAACTTCTGGTTGGTATCATCTATAAATCCTAGTAGCTCCTTACGGCCCGTTCTCTTCTCAGCACTGGTTTCGAATACCAGCGGAAGCTCTTCCCAGCTCTTACTCAGCTCGTCCTTAAGCAACGTCAGGTTAGAGGACTTCACCAACTGACTTACCTTATCTATCTTGGTAAGTACGATCACAAAGGGCAGGTTGTTGTCGCCCAGCCACTCGATAAAGTCCAGATCCAGCTGCTGGGGTTTGTGACGGGCATCCACCAGCACAAAGAAACAGACCAGGTTGGTACGCCGGGTGGCATACTGTTCAATCATTTTCGCAAAGGTGTTCCGATCTTTCTTGGAAACCTTGGCATACCCATATCCGGGCAGGTCGGCCAGGAACCATTGATGGTTGATCTTAAAATGGTTGATGAGCCGGGTCTTCCCAGGCGTGGAGGAGGTTTTGGCAAGCTTCTTTCGCTCCACCAGCATATTAATCAGTGAGGATTTGCCCACATTGGAACGACCAATAAAGGCATACTCAGGAATTTGCTCCGGCGGACACTGAGATACATCCGAACTGCTGGTAATAAATTCTGCTTTGGTGATCTTCATGAGCTTTTTCTATTTTATATATACCTCCAACAGGGTGGTGGGTTCGGTGGGAACAATGGCCAGCTCCTTCAATTCGGCCGGAATCAGGATGGTCTCCCCTTTTTTGATCAGCTCGGTACCTCCACGGTAGGTAATTCCGGCTTCCCCCTCCATGCACATATAGATCACAAAGGAATCGATGAGGTTGTAATCCTTTTCCACGGGTTGATCCAGCTTGATCACACTGGTGGTGAAGAAGGGGCAGTCCACCGCGGTCACCGTGCCGTTACCGGCACTCCGATAGTGGGTTTTGTATTGGGAGTGATGGCTGAAATCGATGGCATCCAGTGCCAGTTCGGTATGAAGTTCCCTGGAGTTCCCTGCATCGTCCTTACGGTCCCAGTCATAAATGCGGTAGGTAAGATCAGAAGTCTGTTGAATTTCGGCCAGTAACACACCCGCACAGATGGCATGGATCCTGCCTGCCGGTAAGAAGTAGATGTCTCCAGCCTCCACTTTTTCATAATTCATTATCTCCCGGAGCGTTCCCCCGTTCAGATGGGCCATGTACTTGTCCCCGTCCATCTCCCGGTTGAACCCCACGATAAGCTGTCCCTTATTCTCCCCCTTTTCCGATTCCACAATGTACCACATCTCTGTTTTCCCAAAGGAGTTGTGGTGCTTCTTACCCATTTCATCGTCAGGATGTACCTGGATGCTGAGGACATCATTGGCATCAATAAACTTGATCAGCAACGGAAAGGTCAGTCCGAATTTCGCATAAACCTGATCCCCCACCAGGTCGCCCATATAGACCTCAACCAGCTCCTCCAGTGTGTTGCCTTTCAGGTATCCATATTCTACCACAGAGATATCCCCTTCATAACCTGAGATCTCCCAGCTTTCACCGGCAATATCGGATGCCTCTTTCCCCAGTATCTCTTTCAGTTTTGTTCCGCCCCAGATTTTATCTTTCAGAATTGGTTTAAACCTGAGGGGGTATAATTTTGGCTCCATATCTTCTTAGTTATGCTGTTTTGCTACAAAGTTAGTTTTAATCCTCCTTTAAATTATTTTTCAGCAAAAGAAAGATATTCGGGTAGTTTGTTAATCAGATAGAAGGGTAGGTTGAGAAGGGTGAATTCTTTGCCGGCCAGTGTTGTGGCCTTTTCAATATTGAATTTGCCGGAGTATATCCTGACCGCCAGTGCGTGTGGCGCCCTGTCAATGAATTGATGAAGTGAACGCAATTTTCCAGCTTTTCCCGATTTTACTTCAATGGGAATAATCTTCTCCCTGTGGCTCCAAATGAAATCTACTTCGGCTGTGGCATCTTTCTTTTCTCTGGTCCAGTAGTTCAATGTGAAGAGTACGGAGTCTGATAGTGCAAGTAGTTCCTGACCAGTAATATGTTCAGCAATTCTTCCACGGAAAGATTGATGAATGTCCTTGAAGTTGAGAAGGTCAGCCTGAACACCCGATGCATAATTGACCAGACCAGTATCCACAAGCTGTAATTTGGGAGACCTTCGGTAATTGGGTTTTACTGGTTTCTCCACATAAGTTGTTGGGTATACCAGTTGAAGCAGATAAGCTTTCTCCAGGGTGATAAAGGCTTCACTCATTTCCCTGGATTTGTAATTTGAATTTCCAAAACCCTGAAAAGTGATCCTTGAAGATGCGGCATCAAAAGCATGCCTGATGGTATGCCTGATTGCCTGTGCCATAGTCGAGTTCCTGGCATATTTCTCAACATCATCCAGATAAGTGGCGATCAAACCTTCATAAACCGGATTTAATAATGCTACGCTCTGTTCATGCCTGTATATTTCGATGATCTCAGGCATTCCTCCAGTTAACGTATATAACAAGAATTGTTTTAGCAGATGATCATGTCCATACTCCGGGAAAGGAACCTGTTGGATCAACTGATTACTTTGTGAATCATCAAATGCCACAAGAAATTCACTGAATGAGCAGGGTCTCACGGGTAAAAACTCAACCCTGCCTACAGGAAAGCTAATGCCTTTTACAGTGAGTGATTCAAGCAGTGATCCGGCAGCAATGACATGCAGCCATGAAATCTCTTCATAGAAATAGCGGAGCATCTGAACAGCTGCCGGCGAATTTTGAATTTCATCAATAAAGAGCAGTGTACTGCCTTTAACCGGCTTGATTTTTGCGTGCAGACATATGGCATCAAACAGGTAACGGACTTCTGTATGGGCACTAAATAATTTCCGGTCATCATCTTTATCCAGATTCAGGTGAATGAACTGATCAAAAGAATCGGCCAGAAGCAGAACGGCACTAGTCTTTCCTACCTGTCTCGCTCCCCTGAGTATCAATGGTTTTCGGTATGATTTCTCTGACCATATTTTTAGTTTATCCACTATCGATCTATGGAACATAATGCTATAAATTAGGTTATATTGTAACAAAGAGCGATATAAAAATATAAAATATTGTAATACAGCGATACATAATATTAAAGAAATCTGTAACAAAGAGGGGGATAATATGATATTTGGTTCTTCCAATCGGAGTTTAGATTTTAACTTCTTATATTTAGCTTGTCCCATTAACATACTAACCTATTAACCCAATAACATAATAACCCAATAACATAATAACATGTTTACAATAGGCATCGCAGGCGGCACCGGATCGGGAAAGACCACGGTGGTAAAGAAAATCCTGGAGCGAATCCCTCAGGACCGGGTGGCCCTGGTTCCCCAGGACTGCTATTATAAGGACAGCAGTCACCTGCCCATGGAGGAGCGGCAGCAGATTAACTTTGACCATCCCGACTCCCTTGAATGGGACCTGCTGGTGAAGCACATCAGGCTCCTCAAACAGGGAAAGCCTGTAGAGCAGCCCATTTACTCATACCTTACCTGCTCTCGTGCAAAGGAGACCATTCCGGTGGAACCCAAAGAGGTGATTATCCTGGAAGGGATCCTTATCTACACCCACATGCCCCTGGTGAAAGAGATCGACATCAAGGTGTTTGTGGATGCTGATTCGGACGATCGGCTGGGAAGGGTGATCCAGCGCGATATGATGGAGCGGGGCAGGGATGTAAAAAAGGTGCTGGACCGTTATGAAAAAACCGTGAAGCCCATGCACTTGCAGTTTATCGAACCCTCCAAGCGATATGCCGACATCATTGTCCCCCAGGGAGGCATGAACGAAGTGGCCATCTCCATTCTGCTCAATACCATCGAAAAAATGTTAAAACTGTAACCCTGCGAAGCAGGCTTGTAACCTTCCATGTTGCTTGAAAATCATTCCGTTTTCAAGCAACATGGAACAATATTTGCTTTGTATACGTTAAACATGTAAGTTTAGCACCTTATGCTGGCACGAGAACTCATATCGGATGTGGTGACTGCCCTGAAGACCTCAGATTCAGGCACCAAAGCGCTTTCATGGATGGAGGTGTTCAGGATCAAGCACCTTCCCATTGTGAACCACAGGGAATTCCTGGGGCTGATATCTGATGCCGATATTTATGACCTGAATAATCCGGATGAACCAGTAGGCAACCACAGCCTTTCTCTTCAGAAGCCTTTTGTGAATGAGGAGCAGCATATTTATGAGGTGATTGAGCTTCTGTCGCGGCTTGAGCTTACCCTGGTGCCGGTTTTGAACCACGAGAAACAGTACCTGGGGGTGATCACCCAGGAGGAGCTTACCCGCAAGTTTGCACACCTGTCGGCCATGCAACAGCCGGGTGGAATCATTGAACTTGAGATGAGCACCCATGACTACTCATTAAGCGAGATTGCGCAGATTGTGGAGGGTAACAACGCAAGAATCCTCAGTTCCTATGTGGCCTCAGCCGATGATGCGAATAAACTGAGGGTGACACTCAAGATCAACCTCACCGATCTTACCTCTGTGATGGCCACATTCAACCGCTACAACTACACCGTGGTTTCATCCCATATGAACGATGAGGACCTGGATGAGTTTTACCAGGAACGGTTTGATGTCTTTCTAAAATATCTGAATACATAAGAGATGCAAGTCGCTGTTTTTGGAAGGAATTTTCCTTCATATGCCCGCGAAAATATAGCCACCATGTTCAGCAAATTCAGCATGCTCAATGTGGATGTGTGGATTTTTGAGCCCCTATATGAGTTCCTCCAGAAGAAGACTGGACTCAGGCCCAAAGTAGCCGGGCTCTACAACAGTCATTCCGATTTGCCGGCCGATCTGGACTTTCTCTTCTCCCTGGGAGGAGATGGAACTTTCCTGGAGACGGTGAACCTGGTGAGGGACAGCGGAATCCCGGTTCTGGGTGTGAATATAGGGCGACTGGGTTTTCTCTCCTATATTTCACAGGAGAACCTGTCCGAGTCGCTGGAGAGTGTGTTCAGCGGGAATTACGATATTGAAGAGCGCATGCTGCTGAAGGTGGAGGCTTCCGGCACTGAGTTACATGACCTGGATGTGGCCCTTAATGAGGTTAGGCTCTATAAGAATTCAGGATCGCTTATTACCATCCATGTGAAGGTAAATGATGAATTTTTAAGCGCTTATTGGGCCGACGGGCTTTTGTTATCAACACCCACCGGATCAACGGCATACAACCTGAGTGTGGGGGGGCCCATTGTGGTACCCGAGTCCAAAAGTTTTGTACTTTCACCCATAGCACCACACAACCTTACCGTAAGACCCCTGGTGCTTCCCGACTCAGCGGTACTGCAGCTTTCAGTAGATACCCGGGACCCTCAGTTTCAGCTGGCCATCGACTCACGAACCATCGACCTGGATGTGGATACTTCGGTAACCATACGCAAGGCAGATTACACCCTGAAAATGATTCGAATAGAGAATATAAGCTTCTACAGCACCCTTCGTAACAAATTGATGTGGGGAGCAGATAAGCGTAATTAAAAATATTTGTTTATTTTTATGTCTGATTACTGAATGACCCGGCCATGAGAAACAAAATCTTGATTCCCATCATCGCACTGTTGCTGATCACTTCCCTGGATGGCTACAGTCAGCGTTGGAAACTTCGCAGGTATGAGGCAGATGTCTATGTGGGAGCTGTTATGTTTCACGGAGACATAGGACTGGCCAATAAAGGTTTTTTAAATAATTTCAACGGGTTGCGACCCTCCTTTGGGTTTAAGCCCAGTTTTAAATTATCCCAGGATTTTGTGGTGAGTCTCGACCTGGCATGGATGATGTATGGAGGAAAGGATGAGCAGGGTAGCAGTCACGGCCGTTATTATTCTTTTAACAGCAATGCTTTCCAGCATGTGGTTCGGGCAGAATACTATTTGATAGGAGAGAGCAGGACCTTTGTTTCCGGGGCGGTTTATAACCGGAAGGGTATGGTAAATAATTACAACAAACTCTACCAGTATTTCTTTGCAGGAGTTGGAGGTATACTATCTAAGGCTACCGTAAAGGATTTAAATAACAATGGGGAGGAGCCCATTGAAAATCCTGGTTACAACAATAATTCCAATTATGCCCTCGTTTTCCCCCTGGGAGCCGGGCTTAAGTGGTCCATCGATCCCAGATGGAGCATAGGAGCAGAGGTGGGGTACCAGTTTGTGGCATCCGACTACCTGGATGGTTATGCTTCCGAGTTTTCAAAATATAACGATTCTTATTTCCTGGCTAGTGTTAAAGCAATATATAAAATACGGAACGATAGAAAAGGACGCCCCATCTTTAAGAAACTCTACAGATAGGCGGACCCTTATCTCTGGTAGGAGGCTTCTTCCGGTACTCATAGTAATTTCCCTCTTTTTTCTGGTTCCGGCCCATGGGCAGCGGAAGTTCGACATTGGTTTTATGGCTGCCGTACCCTGGTACCTGGGTGATGTAAGCCCCAACATACCTCAACCCACATGGGTTCCCCCGGCCATTGGCCCTATCCTCAGGTACAACCTGAATATGCGGAATGCGTTACGGGCCCATGCAGTTTTTTACAATCTGAGCGGTTCTGGTGAAGTTTTCGGGAACAGAGAGGTAGAATTTCAGTCAAGTTTCGTAGATTTGGGCCTTGATTTTGAGTTCAACTGGTGGCCCTATAAAACCGCCTACAGGAAAACGAAGTATTCGCCCTATGTATCAGCGGGTTTGGGTTATAGTCTGAACATATCAGGCGAATCGGTATCGCACCTTTACCTGCCCTTCGGGGGAGGGTTCAAGATGAATTTTGGAGAGAAGTTGAGCGGAGGAGTGGAGGTGACCATGCGAAAAAGCTTTACCGATTTGATTGACGGGGTGACAAACCCGGGCGGAGAAGAGGTGCAAACATCGGTGGGGAACAACGACTGGTATATGTTTACCGGGATTTTCCTGACCTATAAAATATTTAATTTCCGGGAGGACTGTCCCACTTATAACGATGTCACATACGGCAAGAAATAGGGTACAGTTTTTGTAGTGAAGTTGATTTATAATGGATTTGAGTGAACAAATAGACAAAAGACGCATTCCAAAGCACGTTGCCATGATTATGGATGGCAATGGCAGGTGGGCCCAGAGGAAAGGCGGAGAACGCATTTTCGGGCACCGGAATGGAGTGGAGTCGGTTCGTCAGGTAGTGGAAGCAGCGGGAGAACTGGGTGTGGAGTACCTCACCTTATATGCATTTTCTACCGAGAACTGGAAGAGACCCCGCAAAGAGATTGATGGATTGATGAACTTACTCACCAATACCATCGCCAATGAGACCAAAAAACTAAACGAGAATAATGTCCGCCTGCTAGTAATTGGAAATATTACTGATCTTCCAAATAGCGTGCAAAAGCATCTGGCACAATCGGTGAATTCACTGTCGGTAAATACCGGTCTTAAACTGGTACTGGCACTCAGCTACAGTGGACGCTGGGAAATTACCGATGTGGTAAAACGAATGTGTCTCGATGCCAAGTCAGGCAAGCTGGATCCGGATCAAATAGATAGTTGTCTGGTGGAATCCTACCTGGCCACATCGTCTATGCCCGATCCGGAATTGCTTATTCGAACCAGTGGTGAACGAAGGATCAGTAATTTCTTACTCTGGCAACTTGCGTATACGGAGCTGTACTTTACACCGGTACTGTGGCCCGATTACCGCAAGGAGCATTTTTATGAAGCCATTATCGATTATCAACGACGGGAGCGACGATTCGGTAAGGTAAGTGAAAAGTCCAGAGTTTTTACAAATAACAGTTGAAGCAGGAATGAGACAACGGACTTTTCTTTTAATAGTACTCTCGATCATCGCTACC
>JAOZUK010000876.1 GCA_029938715.1 Bacteroidales bacterium
TGGGAGTTTTTTCGATTTGTTTTCCTGTACCATTCATGCATCCCTGTCAAGCGACATGAGGTCGCTTATTATCTGCATAGAGCGAGCCTGCTCTGTTTTTTTCCCGACGAGTTCGGGGGACACCATATTTATCTTCCTGCTTTTTCCATAAAATAAGTATAGTGTCCTCCAAACCGAACTCGGCACATTCGGTTGCATTGCATACCTCGTATTTTTTAAATTTTGTATGTTACAGTTATAAAGACACCATAACGTATAGTTTGGTATAATGAAAAGAATGAATAAAACAAGTCCGATAATCCTCCTTCTTATACTCTCCCTGTCCTTGCCGTGGCTGCTGCCGACAACGTCCCATTGCTCCTCAGCTCAAGAAATTAATATTACGGCCAAAGCCACCCTGAAACTCTTTACCAAAGAGATTACCGGTGGCCGGGAATTTCTCAACAACTCTTCAGGAGTTCTTGTTTTCCCTGAGGTATTAAAGGCCGGCTTCGGAATTGGTGGCGAATACGGTGAGGGTGTATTGCAGATAGGCGGTAAAAGCGTTGCCTACTATAATACCGTGGCCGCATCCATAGGCTTCCAGATCGGCGCCCAGATGAAATCCATTGTCCTGGTCTTCTTAAACCACAAGGCGTTGACTGAATTCAGGAACAGTGATGGCTGGGAGGTAGGTGTAGATGGTTCCGTGGCGTTGATTGAATGGGGTGTAGGCAAGGATCTCAATACCATGGATATTTCAGATCCCGTGGTCGGTTTTGTCTTCAACAACAAGGGTCTGATGTACAACCTGAATCTGGAAGGGTCAAAAATCACTCAGATTGTCCGTTGAAGACGCCCGGTACTCAACAGTATTGGCAGAGGTTAGGTAACAACTCCAGCAGGGTAAAAAATCTTACGGGAGCATAGAATAGTGTGACAAAGACTCTTGCTGCTGTTTTTGTAACGGCATTTTTTCTGCTAAAGTCGGCAAATGGGCTTGCAGGCATGCAAACCATAACATTCGACATTGAAGGTATGGGCTGAGATGATACTGAAACAAGGGTAAGTTATATCCTTGATCAATATGAAACCATTACGAATTATGATACTGATACCGGTGCAGAGAGCGCGACCATAACTTTTGATGAA
>JAOZUK010000877.1 GCA_029938715.1 Bacteroidales bacterium
ACTGGGAACTTGATTTCTGGGGAAAGGTCAGGCGCTCCAACCAGGCGGCCAGGGCCGAAATTGCCGCTGCTGAAGGGACCCTGCGACAGGTACAGGTGAGTCTTATTACTGCAGTAGCTGACGGCTATTTCCAGCTGCTTGACTTTGATCAGCGCCTGGAAATCTCCCGCAGAACATGGGTGACCAGGAAGGAATCGGTGTGGATAATTGAGCAAAGATTTTTGCATGGGACAGTCCCTGAGATCGATCTGAACCAGGCACAACAGCAGGAGGCTATTGCGGCAACGGCCATCCCTGTATATGAGCGGATGGTAGCCAGGACCGAGAACTTCCTGAATATCCTGCTTGGGCAAAATCCCAGAAATCTTGATCGAGGTTCCTTGAGTGAACTGAAGGAGCTGCCGGAAATACCGGTGGGAATGCCCTCTGAGCTTCTTCAACGTCGTCCCGATCTGCTCCAGGCAGAGCAGTTGTTCTACGCGGAAACAGCGCGAATCGGGATGGCTCAGGCCATGCGTTTCCCTTCATTCAGTATTACAGGAGCCCTGGGTATTGGAAGCTCCGATCTTTCAACCCTGTTGAGTGGTGAATCCCTGATCTATTCAGTTGGAGGAAGCATGCTTGGGCCAATTTTCAACTGGGGAAAGAACAAACGCAGGGTGGAGATCCAGCAGGAAGTGGCCAGTCAAGCGCTCTATAGCTATGAACAGTCGGTTCTGAATGCCTTCCGGGATGTGGATGATGCCCTGATAGATATCGATACATATACCAGGGAAAGAGAAGCAAGGATCAGGCAACGGGAAGCGGCGGTGAATGCAGCTACTTTATCAAGGGCACGCTATGATGGAGGGCAAACCGGTTACCTGGAAGTACTGGATACGGAACGATCCATGTTCAGTGCCGAGCTGGAAGCCACAGCAGTGAAACGAAACCAGCTATCTGCTTATATCTTCCTCTACAAAGCTCTGGGTGGTGGATGGATAACCCCTGAGGAGGAGGCCCAGGCCAAAGCTGCACAAGAAGCTGCTTTATCGGAGGATAGTAAGCAGTAGTTCCCGATAATGAATTAAGTGGCGCAATCCACACAGCTTAAACTTTCGGGCCGGTAGAGAATTCTTGCCTCCGGAAT
>JAOZUK010000878.1 GCA_029938715.1 Bacteroidales bacterium
AAAATTCTTTCAACCTCTTTGAAGTCAACTTCTTCTTCTTTGGCAGCAAAAACATATTTGGCCGCTTCCATTACTTTATTATAATCCCCGCAACGAAAAGCTGCCAATTCAATTGAAGTATTGGCCGCAAGGTTTCCAGGATCAACCGCCGCTACTTTTTCTCCATAAGCCAGTGCAGTCTCCCAATCTTCTACAGATGATAATACTGCTGAATAAAACACCTCCACCATGGGATTTAATGGATCCAGTTCTATCGCCAGCCGGCCCTGTGTCAGAGACTCACCAGACCTTTGCAGGCAACCTAATAACTGTGCATAAATGACTCTTGACATAGCGTGATTGGGATTAGCGGCCAATGCTTTCAAGAACGCCATTTCAGCCTTTTCCCAGTCCCATTCCATCATAAAGGCGATCATGCCATTTGCAAAATGAGAATCAACAGTATTAGGATCCAGTTCCAGTGCTTTATTCCGGTATTCAATTATTTTCGGATTTGCAATTTCCGGCGATTCATAACCCATCCCAGCGAGTGTTAACCAGACCTGTGCCAAACTGGAATAGAGGGGGGCCCAATCAGGATTCTTCTCAACAGCACTGTTCAAATATTCTCTGGCTTTATTCAATGATTCCAGGTTAAGATCTTCAAGTAAATAAAGCCCCATCAGGTAGGAATCATAGGCCTCCTTGTCAATGGTTAACGATCTGTCAAGTAATTGCTCTTCCCGGGGAGTTAATTCCACCATTAAATCATTCACAATCTGTTTGGTGACCTGGTTAAAGAGGTTCATGATCTGGCTTCTATCTTCTTTGTATTCAGCAATCCAGAGCTCTTTCTCCTCGGGAAAGGGAGTGAAGGCTCTGATCAGAATACACACACTGTCATCACCATAGCACATGAGCGTTGGTTCCAGCACAACATCCGCATTTGCTTTTGTAGCCATTTCGGACAGGGACAGGTTCATGTTTTTAATTATACTGGCTGTGGTCTTGGAAGTGGTCCTAAGTCTACTGATCTGTCCCACATCCCCGCACAGGGAAGTATGCAATCCGGCTGCCACATAGTCCAGTTGATCATCGCCGGTAAAATTGTCAAAGGGGAGAATGAGCAGCGATTGAATATCCCCGGCTC
>JAOZUK010000024.1 GCA_029938715.1 Bacteroidales bacterium
CAACGCCATATGTAACCCTAACCCATTAACCCAAATCTGTAACACGGCGAAGCCGTATGTAACCCAAACCAATAACACGGCGAAGCCGTATGTAACCCAAACCAATAACACGGCGAAGCCGTATGTAACCCAATAACCTTATCATGGACATAAATGCACTAACACTTGTATATGCCGGCTTAATCCTGCTGGCACTGATCTTACTTCTATCCTCCATAAAAGTGGTTCCACAGAGGCGGGCCTACATTGTTGAACGACTGGGCAAATACCGTGGGACCCTGATGGCCGGATTCAATGTCATAGTTCCCTTTATTGACAGGGTCAGGTATAGGCATACTCTGAAGGAGCAGGCCATTGATGTGGCCTCACAGATCTGTATCACCCGGGACAATATATCAGTAGAGGTGGATGGGATCCTCTATCTGCAGGTGATTGATCCCATGAAGGCATCCTATGGAATAGATCATTATCAGTTTGCTTCCATCCAGATTGCCCAGACCACCATGCGGAGTATTATCGGTAAGCTTGAACTTGACAAGACCTTTGAAGAGCGGGAAACCATTAATAACAGCATTGTATCAGCCGTGGATATAGCCAGTGATTCTTGGGGGGTTAAGGTTACCCGATATGAGGTTAAAAATATTATACCTCCCCAGAGTATAAAAGATGCCATGGAGAAACAGATGCGGGCAGAGCGAGAAAAGCGTGCAGTAATCGCTGAGTCGGAAGGTGAGAAGCAGGCTAAAATAAACGTTGCTGAAGGATCCAAACAGGAAGCTATTAATGAGTCGGAAGGTGAAATGCAAAAGCGGATCAATGAAGCTGCTGGTCGTGCTTCAGAGATTGAGCAGGTGGCCACAGCCACAGCCAACGGAATCAGGGCCATTGCTCTTGCTATTAATGAGGAAGGTGGTAAAGATGCTGTGAATCTGAGGATTGCTGAACAGTATCTGTTGGAGTTCGGTAAGTTGGCAAAAGAGTCCAGCACAATGATTATACCCACTAACCTTGCAGATATCTCAAGTGTTATAGCTACTGCCACCAAGGTGTTTGATACTACCAAAAGGTAGTAATGGTTAATACTTTTCCATTTTATTCCTCTATTATTATTGATATAGTTATAATTTTGTTCCCTGGAATTTATTGAGGAGGAGAAGTTGAAGAAATATAAGCTACGTCGCCAGAGGTTCTCCCTGTTTTTCATTTTGGTACTTGTAATTTCTACAGGTTCCATACTTTTTACTAAAGGAACTAGAACTCCTGTTACTAAAGAGAACCTTATGGCCGCTGCAAATGAAGAGCCGGATCCAGTTATTGTTATCCCTGAGGAGCGTCCACTTCCGGAACTCCCGGCTTTCAGGGAATTTATTTCATTTATGGAAAGGGAACTGGACAGCAGTCAGACTGTTGGTGCTGCCTTTACCATTGTTCATAATGGAGATGTGGCCTATACCGGGACATTCGGAGAGCGTGAATATGGAACCGATCGGGAGGTGAACAGACATACGCTCTTCAGGCTGGCTTCAGTGTCCAAGGGTTTTGCAGGTGCCCTGGCCTGTTTCCTCGAGTTGGATGGAGCGTTCTCACTGGACGACAGAGTTGTTGATCACTATCCGGGTTTTGCTCTTAAAGATTCCACCAGTACAGCTAACCTGACCATCAGGCATTTGCTGAGCCATACCTCTGGTCTTGTACCTTATGCCTATGACAACCTGGTTGAAGCAGATCAGAAATTGAATGATATTATCGACCGGCTTGATGAGGTGGATGTATCTGCTCCTCCCGGCGAGCTATATGGATATCAGAATGTTCTTTTCAGTATGCTGGATCCCATTGCCAGGAGGGCCACCGGTGTGCCTTACCAGGTTTTATTGGACGAAAAAATATTTAAACCCCTTGGGATGAAGGATGCATCGGCCGGGCCGGTTGACCTGGATAAAGATCCAAATCTGGCATTCCCCCACGTAAAAACACGGGCTGGTTATGTTTCCTTAAATCCTCATGAAGGCTACTATAATGTGATGCCTGCAGCGGGGGTCAATGCCAGTATTTCAGATATGGAACAGTGGCTGTTGGCTTTGCTGGGACAAAATCCAGAAATGATGCCTGATACAATTCTCACATCCTTAAGAACACCGGTGATCTATACACCTCTGAAATGGAGATACACCCGGTACTGGAAACCATTTCGAGAAAGGTATTACAGCCTTGGCTGGCGAATCTACAACTACCAGGGGCGACAAATTGTCTATCATGGCGGATACATTCGCGGTTACAGGGCCGAGATAGCCTTTTGCGCTGAGGAAAACGTGGGTATTGCATTTCTTCAGAACTCTCCCAATGGCCTTGCCTCCCGTTTTGCACCCACCTTTTTTGATCTCTATTTCAAATGATTCTAGTTTTATTGCTAAAAAAGTGTAAACTCTAATTCGTTTTGATTGTTATAAACACGTAAATTCGTGAAAAATCTTAAACACAACCAGAATGAACTTTGATCTATTAGTAATTGGCAGCGGACCGGGAGGATACGTAGCAGCCATCCGTGCATCCCAACTTGGATTGAAAACTGCAGTAGTTGAGCGTGAATCCCTTGGAGGAATCTGTCTGAACTGGGGATGTATACCTACCAAATCTTTGTTGAAAAGCGCACAGGTTTATGAATATTTTCTGCATGCCGCAGACTATGGAATCACAATTGATGGTTCTGTTAAACCCGATTTTGAAAAAGTAGTTGGAAGAAGCCGGAAGGTGGCGGAAGGGATGAGTAACGGGATCCAGTTTCTTTTCAAGAAAAACAAGATTGAAGTGATAAATGGTACCGGGAAACTCAAATCCCCTGGGGTTGTTGTAGTTACCGATGTAGAAGGTAAAACAACTGAGGTGAAAGCCGACCATATTATTCTTGCGACGGGTGCGCGCTCAAAGGAGCTGCCCAACCTGAAGCAGGATGGAAAGAAGATTATTGGTTACAGGCAGGCCATGACGCTATCCAAGCTTCCTAAATCCATGGTGGTTGTAGGGTCGGGAGCCATAGGCAGTGAGTTCGCAAATTTCTATAATACCATGGGTACGGAGGTTACGCTTGTGGAGTTTCTTCCCAATGTTGTACCTGTTGAGGATGAAGAGGTGTCCAAGCAACTGGAGCGCTCCTTCAAGAAATCGAAGATGAAGGTGATGACCTCCTCATCGGTTGAGTCGGTGGATACATCAGGTGATCTTTGTAAGGTCTCCATAAAAACCCCTAAAGGAATCTCTGAGGTAGAAGCTGAAATTGTACTTTCTGCTGTAGGTATTGCACCTAATGTGGAGGGTATAGGGCTTGAAGAGCTGAGCGTGGAGATGGATAAGGGTAAAGTGAAAGTGGATTCCTATTACAGTACCAATGTGAAGGGCCTGTATGCCATTGGAGACATCGTAGGGGGACCTGCTCTGGCCCATGTAGCCTCGGCTGAAGGAATCACCTGCGTGGAAAAGATTGCTGGTCATGATCCGCAACCTGTGGATTACGGCAACATACCCGGATGTACCTATACCAATCCTGAAGTTGCCTCAGTTGGTATGACAGAGAAGGCCGCCAAAGAAGCCGGTTATGAATTGAAGGTAGGGAAGTTTCCCTTTACCGCATCGGGCAAAGCTTCAGCCGCCGGAGCCAAGGAGGGATTTGTAAAACTGATCTTTGATGCAAAATATGGTGAGTTGTTGGGAGCCCACCTGATTGGGGCCAATGTCACAGAGATGATTGCAGAGCTGGTGGTAGCCAGAAAACTGGAAACCACCGGTGAAGAGATCATTAAAGCGGTTCATCCCCATCCTACAATGTCGGAGGCAGTGATGGAAGCCGCCGCCGCCGCTTACGGGGAAGTTATTCATATATAGGTTCCTGAACCATTCCTATGAAGAGGATTGATTTACTGCTGTTTTCGGTGATGGCAAAGAGATAGGGACGGTCGAGGCGAATCCCGTTTACTGGTCCTATGGATGTTATTCCAAATTCAATGGCTGTTACTGCAGCTGCTTCGGTACCCTCCTCGTTTACATCAATATAGGTTTTGTGGATCACATCGGATATGAGAAGGTCCACAGGACTGATTCCTGAAAAGTCAGCCCTGTCTGTAAAGGCAACCTCCAGTCCCATGGATTTCAAATCCTCGGCCAGGGATCGCTTATACTCAAATTTGAATTTGGGCATGGTAATGGTGAAATTTTTGCGCTCGGTAAACTCCTCCAAAAAAGCATTCCAGGTTTTACCATCAAGCGTTCCAGCAAGCTTTTCAACATTTGATCCCTCAGAAGGGAGGAATAGGAACATGCTGAACTTTTTGTTTTTATAAGGCAGCTCCACAGCCTCAAAATCATCTGTAAATGCTACATTGAAGGTGTTTTCCATCTCCATCATCTCCACCTGCCCATAGAGGCTTTTGTCTTCCCTGTAAAAGGGCCGTTTTTGGGTGTTTTCCGGATCAAACTCCACCTCCCAATCAGAGTTGAAATAGATGGCATTAATCAGGATCATCATCATTTCAGGATCTATGGCATCGATGATTCCATCGATTTTCCCATGGGTGTTGGCACTTACCCAATCGTTGATGGTATTTACCGCGCTGGCTGTGCGGAAATCAATCTCACGCACCTCTGCATCATAATAGTTGCTGTTCAGGTCAATAAAATCCTGCTCCACTGGAAATCCCTTATCGTACCACATAGAGTTGGCTATTTCAAGCAGGTTGCCTGTTACATTTGTAACCAGAACATTTATTAATTCTTTAGTGATCTCGTTGATCTCTTCACGTGAGAGCCCTTCGTAATTCAAAACCTGTTCGAATGCATCCCTGGTGGTTGTTTCAGCCCCATTGTAAGCCATTCCCAGTGCGATGCTCACCGATGCAGGAGAGATCATCAAGTTGGGCGAATCATCCTGAATAATCACCCGGTTTAATAACTCAAAGCCAAAATCATTGTTGGTCTCTATTACCTTGGCCGATTTGAGGTTGTAGTCAAAAACAGGATCATTAATATCCTGACTGCAACCTGTTCCCATTCCTGCCAGGGTCAAGATCAATATGTTCAAATAGGTAAGAGTTTTCATATTAATTAAGATTTTCAATTACATAGTCTAGTCACTAGATAGACGTATGAAACCGATCATTGGTTGCGTTTTCCAACCCGACGAATCATACTTCTAACGCAACCGTTGAGTCCTTACTTGCATCATAGGTTTGTATTCGAAAGATGTATTATCCTGCTAATTTGCATAAATTTGTCATTGGAGGAAAACTGGATTGGCAGAAAAGCTGGATATATTAATTAAGGGGTGTAAAAGGGGGAAACCTAAAAGCCAGGAAGAGCTTTACAAGAGGTTTGCTTCGGCCATGTATGGAGTATGCTTACAGTATGCCTCAGGTGAGGAAGATGCACAGGATATTCTCCAGGAGGGTTTCATTAAAGTATTTGGAAAACTGGATCAGGTTAAAAATCCTGCTGCTTTCCCAGGTTGGATCCGAAGGATCATGATCAACACTGCTCTGGAAAAGTACAGAAGCCAGGTGCTTCTGCAAAGGATTGATGATGCCAAAGATGGTAACCTGGAAGTTAGTGGAGAAGAAGTGTTTAATAAGCTTACATGCGAAGAGTTGGTGGCACTTATACAGACCCTCTCCCCAAAATACCGCATGGTCTTTAACCTCTATGCAATCGAGGGATACAACCATAAGGAAATAAGTGAGACACTGGGAATCACAGTGGGGACTTCCAAATCAAATCTCTCAAGGGCAAGGGCCATTTTACAGGAAAAGATTAAAAGTATTTATGGATCAGCAATAATAAGATGAGTGATCAGCTAAATAGCGGAAAAGGATTTCTAAAGGAGAAGCTTGGGGGGTACCAGGTGGATCCACCGGAGAGCGTGTGGAATTCTATTTCTGCCTCACTGGATGGCAAGAACAGAAGGGGACTTTATATAATCGTGCTTGCTATAGCTGCTTCTGTAGCGTTGGCTATTACACTGGGGATTAGTTACTTTGGTGCGGATGTCCCTGTGCGCTTAAGTGATGTTAAAGAACAACTTGAATCCAAAGATGGATCAATGGCAACTGAACGGCCAGTGCCTGAGCCTCAAGTTGAACGTAATACTACACCTGGTATAACCCATGTAAAGCGGGGAGAGAATCTTGAGGATAAAGTTACTGAGGCCATGGAGATGTTGGTAGAGGAACCTCTTCCGGATAATGAAGATACAACAGGTGTTGCCGAGGTTAGGCTTGCAAATCAGGAACTTGAGGTCTTTCAAGAGTTTGATGTACCCATGGAAGATAGTTTCCAGGTCGAAAAAGCAGATACAGCACTCTTTTTAGCACTGGATGCTGGAGAGGACCTTTCCCTCGATCAGTTTCCCGATTTTGAAACAGAAAAAAAGAGAGACCCAAGGTGGATGCTGGGTGCCGTGATGTCCCCACTTTATAGTTATCGGGATGCCGATTTGGAAGCCATGTCGGGAGGTACAGAATATGAATCCGGACTGATCTCTTACGCTGGCGGAATCAATGTAAGTTACAGGGGCAATTCCAGACTGGCCATTGAGACAGGAATCCATTTTAATAAAATGGGCATCTCCATAGGTGCACCGGGTATTCAGCGATTTAGAAACTCCTTTGATTTTGCTCCCATGAGTGAAGTATCCAATTCGCCTGAGATAATAGCCATTACTAATTCTGTGGGTAATATTGTTACAGAGTCGGGTCAGGTAATCGTAAATGGATATAAACTGAATGCCGAATATGGTGCTGATGCGATCTCAAATTCAGATGTGTTAAACTTTGCCCAGGTGGCCGAACAGGGGATAGAGCAGCACCTCGACTATATTGAATTGCCTTTTAATTTGCGATATACAGTGGTGGATAGAAAATTTGAGTTACAACTGGTGGGCGGTATGAGTACCAATTTTCTGGTGAATAATTATGTAACCATGGAGACTGACGCGGGTACAGCCGATATAGGTTATCTGACCAACATCAGGAGTGTAAACTACTCCGGGAATGCGGGTGTCGGAATGATCTATCACCTCCATGAAAGATTCAGCCTGCTATTGGAACCCAGGTTCCGATATTTCCTTAACTCGGTCAATGATGCAACCCTTCCGACCACCAGACCTTACGCACTGGGAATATACACGGGGATAAGCTATACCTTTTAGAACCTTTCAAGGTCCATTACGTTAATTAAACAACTATCCTGTTCTCAACCATTAAAGGTTTGGAAACAAATCTTAATTTTGTGTTTTTACCGGATGATGGTTCTTAATAACTGAGAGATTATGCAAAGTGGAGAAAACCGGAAAGGCGCAAAGCTATTCCTTTTTTTTGTGGTGTTCGTGGTTGTCAGCGGACTGGCTGTGTTTGTATCAACAACGGGTTACTCGGGAAGCAAAGATGACCCCGTGAGTGAGACTGAGAAAGAGTTATATTCTGTACAAGGGGTGGTCATACCTGAGGAGGTCACATTTGCCGGTGAACCAATGCCTCTCGACCTGTTTGACGTAAAGGAATCTCTGGATCGGGAATTGCTATCCAATGCTTACTTCCATTCCCAAACCATCAGACTGATTAAGCTTGCCAACCGCTATTTCCCACAGATAGAACCCATACTTAAGAAAAACCTGGTTCCGGATGACTTCAAATACCTGGCAGTGGCTGAAAGCGGTCTGGCACAGGCTGTTTCCCCTGCCAAGGCAGTGGGATTCTGGCAATTGCTTAAAGGAACAGCGCTCGATTACGGTCTTACAGTAAATACGGAGGTGGATGAACGATACCATGTGGGTAAATCCACGCAGGTAGCCTGCAGATACCTGATCGATTCGTATAAAAAATATGGAAACTGGACCATGACCGCAGCATCATACAATGTGGGAAGGAGGGGAGTGGATCGTCAGATTAATCGTCAAAAGAAGGAGAATTATTATGATCTGCTGTTAAATGAAGAGACTGCAAGGTATCTCTACAGAGTGGTGGCATTTAAAATGATATTTGAAGATCCGTCTGCTTACGGATTCAATCTTAGTGAGAATGATCTCTATCCTGAGATCCCGGTCTATTCCGTTGAGGTGGATAGTGCCGTTGCTGATTTTGCTGATTTTGCAGCTGACCATCACACCAACTATAAAGTATTGAAATATCTGAATCCCTGGTTAAGAGACAATAAGATGACCAATTCGCGCCGAAAGAAGTATGAGATCCTATTGCCCGAAGAGGGATATCGACGGCCCGATGCATGGGAAATGAAATGAGACCTTAGCTAGGTATAAGAAGTGAAAAAGGAACAACAAAAGATAGAGGTCCTTGGTGCCCGTGAGCATAATCTGAAAAACATTGATGTTTCCATTCCGCGGAACAAACTCACAGTGATCACCGGTTTAAGTGGTAGTGGTAAATCATCCCTGGCTTTTGATACCATCTATGCAGAGGGACAGCGAAGATACATTGAGACCCTCAATGCATATGCCAGGCAATTCCTGGGAAACATGGAGCGCCCCGACGTGGATAAGATCACCGGATTAAGCCCTGTTATTTCTATTGAGCAGAAATCCACCAACAAGAATCCCAGATCTACAGTGGGTACGATTACAGAGATTTATGATTTCCTAAGGCTCTTATATGCCCGGGCATCTGAGGCCTACTCCTATGTGACCGGTGAGAAGATGGTGAAATATACCGAGGACCACATCCTGGAAATCATTCTGGAGAATTTTGCTGAGAAAAAAATTTATGTATTGGCTCCTGTGGTGAGAGGAAGAAAAGGACATTACCGAGAGCTCTTCGAGCAAATCAGGCGCAATGGATATATCTATGTTCGCATCGATGGTGAAATTGAAGAGGTGGTGCCCGGAATGCGTGTCGACCGGTATAAGAATCATGATATTCAAGTGGTTATTGATCGGTTATCGGCCAGGGTAAAGGACCGGGAGAGGCTGAAAAAATCGGTCTCGACTGCCATGAAGCAGGGGAAAGGAGTGACTATGATTCTGGAGAAGGATGGCAATGAACCTCGCTTTTTCTCCAGTCAACTGATGTGCCCTACATCAGGGATTTCTTATAATGAACCTGCTCCACACAGCTTTTCATTTAACTCACCCCAGGGGGCCTGTCCTCATTGCAATGGTCTGGGTACAATCAATGATGTGGATGTAAGTAAGATCATTCCGGACGATACCAAAAGCATACGTAAAGGTGCGTTGCAGCCGGTGGGTATCTACCGTAATGCGCTGATATTCTGGCAGCTGGAGGCGATTTGTAAACGATATAGCTTTACAATGGACACCCCGGTAAAGGATATTCCGGAGCAAGGCATGCATTGTATCCTGTTTGGTTCGGATGAGCCACTGAAGCTTCAGAACACCCCCCTGGGTTCCACTTCTAATTACCTGCTTAGTTTCGAAGGGATCATCAATAACCTCCAAAACAACTCATCAGATACCAACGGACGCAATGGGAAACAGCCCCCCCGTCAGTTTATCAGGAAGGTAACCTGCCCTCACTGTAACGGAAAGCGTCTTAAATCTGAAATGCTCTATTTCCGTATCAACCAGAAGAGTATCGCAGAGCTTTCAGCAATGGATATGGGGCAGCTGGCAAAATGGTTTAAAAACATTGAGGCCAAACTAAGCGACAGACAGAACATCATTGCCCGGGATATTCTTAAGGAGATCAGAAACAGGCTTGGGTTCTTACTTGATGTGGGATTGAATTACCTTTCACTGGAACGGAGTGCCCGTTCCCTTTCGGGTGGTGAAAGTCAGCGCATCCGACTGGCCACGCAGATTGGTTCAAGACTGGTGAATGTACTTTATATCCTGGATGAGCCCAGTATTGGTCTTCATCAGAGAGATAACCGGAAATTGATTGCTTCCCTGCAGAGTTTGCGTGATCAGGGCAATACGGTTATTGTGGTTGAACACGACAGGGATATGATCCTTTCGGCCGATCACATCATTGACCTGGGCCCAGGTGCAGGCAGATTGGGTGGAAATCTCGTAGCAGAAGGTTCGCCCGGTCAGATATTAAAGGGTAATTCACTCACAGCCGCCTACCTGAACCAGACAAAGGAGATCAGGACTCCGGAGAAGAGGAGGCCCGGGAATGGAAAGCAGCTCGTGCTAAAGGGAGCTACCGGAAATAACCTGAAGGGTGTGGATGGGGTTTTCCCCCTGGGAATGTTTATCTGCATAACAGGAGTGAGTGGTAGCGGAAAGTCGAGTCTGATCAATGAAACCCTTCATCCCATATTAAGTCAGAGGCTATACAGGTCCGGTAAATCTCCGCTTCCTTATGCCTCCGTTGAGGGGCTCGAGCATATAGATAAGGTGATTGAAGTGGACCAATCTCCGCTGGGGAGAACACCAAGGTCCAATCCAGTGACCTATACCGGAGTGTTCAGTGATATCAGGAAGTTATTTGAGCAAACCCCCGATGCAAAGATCAGGGGATACAAGGCAAGCCGGTTTTCATTTAATGTAAAAGGGGGTAGATGTGAGAGCTGTGGAGGGGCAGGTCTGCAAACCATTGAAATGAATTTTCTGCCAGATGTTTATGTGAAGTGTAAAACCTGTAACGGGAAGCGATATAACCGGGAGACACTGGAAGTCACGTTTAAGAGCAGCAATATCAACGATGTATTGAAGATGACCATTAACGAAGCTGTGGAGTTCTTTTCCAGTGTTCCGTCCATATCCCGAAAACTGAAAACACTCCAGGATGTGGGACTGGGGTACATACGCCTTGGGCAACCATCAACCACACTGTCAGGAGGCGAATCACAACGTGTGAAGCTATCTGCCGAACTGGCCAAGAAGGATACCGGCAAAACACTCTACATTCTCGATGAACCCACCACTGGACTCCATTTTGAAGATGTGAGGGTTCTACTGGATGTTATTGCAAAGCTGGTGAACCGTGGGAATAGTGTAATTATGATCGAACACAACCTGGATGTAATAAAGGTAGCGGATCACATCATTGACCTGGGTAAGGATGGAGGCAGTAAAGGTGGCTCGATTATGACCACAGGTACACCGGAGGATGTGGCCTGTGCTGCCCATAGCTATACAGGGAAATTCCTGAAGGCAGAACTTTCTTTAGACTAAATTGATTATATTAGGTTAAAATAGAATGAATTATATGAGCGCAAGTGAAGATAAGATAAAAAGGGCATTCAAGCAGAAAACATGGAATGAGATAAAGGCTTCCGATTCCTGGCAGATTTTTAAGGTGATGGCCGAATTTGTGGAAGGTTTCGAAAAGATGGCTTCTATCGGTCCGTGTGTTTCGGTTTTTGGTTCTGCCAGAACCGAACCCGATAATGTATATTACAAACTGGCAGAGGAGATTGCTTTTAAGCTTACGCAGAATGGCTATGGTGTGATTACCGGGGGAGGTCCGGGGATTATGGAGGCAGCCAATAAAGGAGCACAGCGGGGTGACGGAATCAGCGCAGGACTCAATATACAATTGCCATTTGAACAGAGTTCAAATCCCTACATTGATGTAGATAAGCTGATCACTTTCAAACATTTCTTTGTACGTAAGGTGATGTTTCAGAAGTATTCCCAGGGATTTATTGTATTGCCTGGAGGATTTGGGACATTCGATGAATTTTTTGAATCTGCAACTCTGATTCAGACAGGAAAGATTGGCAGATTTCCAATTGTTCTGGTTGGCAGAGATTTTTGGAAAGGGCTTGTGGAATGGATTAATGAGGTGGTTCAACAGGAGCAAAAGAACATCAGCCCTGAAGATATGGACATGTTTAAAATTGTGGATACGGCCGATGAGGCTGTTGAGGTGATTAATGAGTTTTACTCCAAGTATTTGTTAAGCCCGAATTTCTAAACTTTCAGACCGTGCAAGTGTTAGTAATTCAGGAGCTTTTGTATAGAATAATTTTGTATTTTGTGTTAAATTATTAAGCTGTTTCAATGATGAAGTATGTTATTAGTTGCCTTGTAATGATTACGTTTTGTGTTGGGTTTACACTTAATGGGCAAAATGTGGAGATATCTATTGATCATCCAAACCAGGTAGATGCAGGTGAGGAATTTACCGTTTCGGTGACCATCACCAAGGGGGGACTCACAGATTATTCGCGCTTTTCACAGGACCTGCCGCTTGGATTAACTGCCGTCAATGTGAGCTCACCAAATGCAGACTTCAGTTTCGATAACCAGCGAATCAGGATTATATGGCTTAAGCTGCCTGAAGGAGATGCGGTGACTGTTTCCTACAAAATCATAGTGGATGAAAGACTCAAAGGATCATTTGTGTTGGGTGGTGTTTTTGCCTATGTGGTAGAAGATGAAAGGAAGTTTCTGAATTTTGATCAATCTGATGAGATCTCAATCATACCCAGCTCCACTCTTGATCCGGCTTTGATAGTAGATATTAAGAACTTTAAGGGCGGTAAAGCCATATCCCCGTTAACCAAAGCGCAAGAACCATATGCTATGGCGGTCAGACAGCAACCTATCCTTCAGGCCTCAGGTGAATATTTGGTTAAGCTTATTGTAACTACTCCCCATGGAAGTAAATATCTAAAAATAGAGGAAACCATTCCCTCCGGATATCTTTTTGAAGAGGTGAACTCATACAATGGCATTGCTACACTTGCCCCATCTACCATAAAGTTTATCTGGATGACTCTTCCCGAGGATCCGGTATTTGAGATAGCTTATAAACTGGTTCCCATAGACAGCCAGCCACAGGGAGAGATGACTCTGAAAGGACTTCTTACCCATACCATGGGCGACGAGAGTAAGATTAGTCAAATAAAAGAGATTGATGTTGACTTTAATGACCTGGATATGGATGAAAGGACTTTCCTGCTGCAAACAGGTAAAGCTCCAAGTGATGCAGGCCGTACTGTCCAGACAGTGGTTCAGCAGAAAGCTCCCGAGCCGGTGGTGGAATCCAAGCCTGTAACCCAAACCGGTCCTGATACGTATATCCTAAACACAAGGGTGCTTGTAGCTGAACAGGGATTCTATTACAGGGTTCAGATCATTGCTGTAGAGACGGCTTTTGATGCACAGACCCAGTTCAGGAATGAAGGAGTTGACCGCGAGGTAATGGTTGAAGAGCAAGGTGGAATGTATAAATACACAGTTGGCTCCTTCAGGTCTTACAACGAAGCCAATGGATACAGGAACAGCATGGAGAGACTTGCAACAGTGGAAGGAGCCTTTGTGGTTGCATACCGGGATGGCAGAAGGGTTCCCGTCCCCTTAACAAAATGAGACCCTTAAACTTTTAATGCAGCCTTGCATCGGTCACGACCATACAGATTTTTTTTACTGGTAGCCATTCTGGTCCCAGCTCTTGTAAGTGGTCAGGAGACTGGTAGGGATTCATTGCCACAACTCTTCGACACCATCGAACATGCGGTCTACAAACCGGTGATTTCACTTTCCTATGGAGTTTTGAATTTTCTTGGAGATGTACAGAACAGCCAAAAAACAGCCTCCATAGGGGATCAGGGTGTGATGATCGGTGTCTCTAGCTTCCTGGATCAGAAACACAATTTTGTGGCGAATTTTAATTATTTTCAGGGGCAGCTCAGCGCGAACTCATATTCATACTCGGACCTTAGCCGAAACCTGAATTTCAAAACCTCCTTATCCGCTGTAGGTTTCAATGTGGAGTACAGATTTGGTCATCTGTTCTCAGATCAGTCGCTGGTCAGGCCCTATCTTTCCCTGGGATTTGAAACCGTCATTTTCAGTCCCAAAGGGGACTTAAAGGATGCAAATGGAATGAACTACTACTACTGGTCGGATGGCACCATAAGGGATGTGGAGGAGACAGGGGGTTCATCAAACCTATTGTACAGGGATTTCGAATATGAAAAAGACCTTCGGCTCAGGGAGAGTGAAGAGTTTGGCCTGGGTGGTTACAGCCAATGGGCACTCTCCATACCGGCCTCAGCAGGATTCCATTTTAGGATTGACGAACGGGCATTTTTCAGCCTGGGAGTATCCTATCACCATACACTAACCGATTTTATGGACAATGTGGCCTATGAAGGGACCAGCATCCAGGGAAAAAAGGGGTATGACAGCTACCTCTTTACCCATCTTTCTGTTCATTTCGACCTTTTCTCCAGACCTGCCATTCGACAGGTGGATCTGCTTTACGCCGATGTGGATTTTGATCCCCTCTTTTTTGCTGATGAGGATGGTGATTTAGTTATGGATGTATTTGACCATTGCCCGGGAACCCCCACTGTAGCTGAGGTCGATTCCGTGGGATGTGCGATGGACAGTGACCTGGATGGAGTGGCTGATTACATGGATCAGGAACCGGAGACTAATCTAGGAGCATGGGTTGATGATGAGGGAGTTACTGTCACAGAGGAGGCATTCCTGAGCACCATGCAGCTTAGAAATTATGTCATGCCTCGCGAAGATGTGGATGCCTATATGACCCTTATCGTGAATAATTACAGGCTCGACTCGGCTTCAGAGATTCCTGATCGTTATAAACCGCTGGATACGAATGGGGACGGATACATCTCCTTTGAGGAGCTGTTGAAGACAATTGATCAGTATTTCGACTATCAACTGGACCTGAATCTGGAAGAATTAAGGGAGGTAAATGAGTTTTTCTTCTCCCAATAGTAGTACTCAGTACTCAGTGGGTAGTTCTATTTGATTTTATGAAGTCTATCTAGCTGGCGCTGCGCATCTTTTCGCTTAATGGTCTCTCTCTTATCATACTCCTTCTTACCCCTGGCAAGGCCAATTTCCAGTTTGGCATAACCCGAACCGGAAATGAAAATTCGGAGAGCTGCAATGGTAAGGCCACTTTCACGGGTTTTGCGCTTAAGCTTTTTTAACTCATGTTGAGTCATAAGTAGTTTACGGTCCCTGCCAGGCTCATGTTTGTTAAAGCTTCCCCAGGCATAATCTGAGATCTGCATACCCTTCACATAGAGTTCCTTACCTTCAAAAAGGCAGTATGCTTCCACCAGGCTCACCTTCCCCAAACGAATGGATTTAATTTCCGTTCCCAGTAATTGAAGTCCGGCCACATATTTTTCCAGGATCTCATAATCATGGAAAGCCTTTTTATTCCTTATGTTGATTTTGTAAGACATGTTTTAATGCGTGTTCAAAGGTATAAAAAACAGCTTGTGTTTAATAATTTCAAATCTAAAGGTATATTTGATTCATGAAGAAGAACCGGTTCGACCTGATTACGATCCTGGGACATACTGCAGCCGGGAAAACAGCATTTGCTGCAAATCTGGCCCATCGTTTGGGTGGTGAAATAATAAGTGCCGATTCCAGGCAGGTATATCGTGGAATGGATATTGGGACAGGGAAGGATTATAAAGACTATATGGTTGAGGATACCCGAATTCCTGTTCATCTGATTGATTTGATGGAAGCTGGTTATGAGTACAATGTATACCTCTTTAAACACGACTTTACAGGGGCATTCACAGATATTTCTGACCGGGATCTGATCCCCATTCTCTGTGGCGGAACCGGACTCTACATAGACTCGGTTCTACGAAATTATAAAATGATAAATGTGCCTGTAAATGAGGTTCTAAGATCTGAGCTGGAGGCTAAGAGTTATGAGGAGTTGAAGGGAATACTAAGGTTGTACGGACCACTGCACAATGTGACAGATACTGTGAACCGAAAACGCATGATTCGTGCCATAGAGATAGGTATGTACCAGGCCACTCATATCGACAGTAATGAAAAAGAGAGGGAACTGAACTCCATAGTACTGGGAATCAGATTTGAACGGACCATCAGAAGAAAAAGGATTACAGATCGCCTTATGAACCGGTTAGAAAACGGAATGGTTGAGGAAGTGGAAAGTCTGATGAAAGCGGGAGTCTCGGCAGAGAAAATGGAGTACTATGGCCTTGAATACCGATGGATCAGCAAATATATCCTTAAGGAGCTTACTTATGATGAGATGTTAAGTAAACTAAATACGGCCATCCACCAGTTTGCCAAGCGCCAGATGACTTATTTCAGAGGGATGGAGCGCAAGGGTACGTCCATCCACTGGATTGAGGGTCAGCTTCCCATGGAGGATAAGATTGTAGCAGCCATGGAAATCATCAACCAATATCACTCCCCCAGAACTTAGGTTATTTAAATTGCCAGGGCATATCGAGAATGAACCAAACCAGTCCCAGTGAAATCAGAATATTTAGTGCTGTTACCACATAATTGTATGTGACACGCCAGTTGGATATTCTCCTTCGGATCATAATTCCAATATTAGGGATAAAAAATGCCAGCACGCTGAATACTGTAAGCAGGTTAAGTATCCGCTCCTCGTCCACATCTTCTGATGGATCGGTGGTCGCTGAAAAGAAGAGGATCAAATAGGCCATGAGTAGGAAGCAGGCCAGGTAAATCAGGTAACTGGCTTTAAGAAAGATAGTGGACATGGGACGTTTTCGGTGGATCCGAAATGGTTTCAAAATAATAATCGCAATGATATAAATCAGAAGAAACGCCGCAATAAATATGAAATGAAGCAAAAAATTCATGCTTGCTACAATCTTGGAGGTTCATCCCCAAGATACAAAAAATGAATTATATGCAGGGATTCTATTTTTCAGTTCCCAGTAGGGCAGCTTTAATTTTGGCTTCTATCTCTTCAGATAGCTCAGGATTATCCCTGAGCAGGTTCTTAACAGCATCCCTGCCCTGTCCTAATCTTGTTTCTCCATAACTGAACCATGAGCCACTCTTTTTCATGATATCCATCTCCACGCCAAGGTCTATTAACTCTCCTGCTTTGGAGATGCCTTCTCCATATATTATGTCAAACTCAGTCTTACGGAAAGGTGGAGCCAGTTTATTCTTTACCACTTTTACCCGGGTACGGTTACCCTGAATTACGTCACCATCCTTGATCTGACCTATCCTTCTGATATCGACGCGAACCGATGCATAGAACTTCAAGGCATTTCCACCTGTAGTGGTCTCAGGATTGCCAAACATCACACCAATTTTTTCGCGAAGCTGATTGATGAAAAAGCAGGTGGTATTGGTCCTGTTAATATTAGCGGTAAGCTTTCTGAGAGCCTGGGACATCAACCTTGCCTGCAATCCCATTTTGGAATCACCCATTTCTCCTTCTATCTCAGCTCTGGGTGTAAGTGCCGCTACAGAGTCAATGACAACTATATCAATGGCTCCTGACCTGATGAGGTGGTCGGCAATTTCCAGCGCCTGTTCACCATTGTCCGGCTGAGAAACATATAGGTTTTCAATATCCACTCCCAGGTTCTTGGCATAAAACCGGTCAAAAGCATGCTCAGCATCAATAAATGCTGCGATCCCTCCGCTTTTCTGGGCTTCGGCGATCGCGTGGATAGCCAGGGTGGTTTTACCTGAAGACTCAGGCCCGTAGACTTCAATGACCCTGCCTCTGGGGTAACCTCCCACTCCCAATGCCACATCAAGTCCTATTGATCCTGAGGGTATTACGGGCACATCCTCAATGGCAACATCTCCCATTTTCATAATGGTTCCCTTGCCATACCCTTTTTCTATCTTGTCCAGTGTAAGTTGAAGAGCTTTCAATTTTTCCTGTTTGTTGCTATTGGTATCTCCTTTACTCATATTACTTTAATGATTAATGTGATAATTCAGTAAATATCTGCCTGCTGTGTTCTTTTGTTTTTACTTTTTCAATAATCTTTTCAACATACCCACTTTCATCGATAATGTATGTTTTTCGGAGAACCCCCATGTAAGTTTTACCATACAACTTTTTTTCACCCCAAGCACCATAATCCTGTAACACTTTTTTATCCATGTCAGAGATCAGCCTGAAAGGCAAGTTGTATTTGGATATAAATTTTTTATGAGATTTTTCACTGTCAGCACTTACTCCAATGACCTCAAATCCCTTCTCAATAAACTGTGAATAGTTGTCCCTCAGGTCACATGCCTCAGCAGTACAACCGGGAGTGTTGTCCTTTGGATAAAAGTAGAGTACGATTTTCTTACCTCTGTATTCTTCAAGGGTGATAACTTCACCACTCTGGTCCACTGCCTTAATGGCGGGTGCCAGGTCTCCTTCTTTCAATTCCGGCATAGCAATTTAATTTTATAAATGTACAAAGTTTGACTTAAATGAGCAGTCTTGGGACAGCCCTGTTTATTAACAATTGGGCAGATCAGATTGCTTTGGATTATTATTATTTTTGAGTATAAGAGCATACCTAAATCACTTATAAAACAGCTTTGATCGCATTATGTTTACACCAACAATCAGAACCTTTTTTTGTCTTACAGGAATCCTGATACTGATCACTGGAACCCCTCTTTTCAGTCAGGATGTAGCGCTGAACCTGCAGCAATTACAAACCGAAGCCATGAACAACCTTGAAAAGGGTGAACTCAGATCTGCTCTTCGTGGCTTCAGGAAACTGATGGATGCTGAACCGGACAATGCTTTACATCCTTATCATGCGGGCATATGCCTTGTCGAACTGAACGAAGACCTGGATGACGCCATTGAATTTCTCTATGGGGCTTCCAATCAGGGTGTACCTGCGGATGTGAAGTACTACCTTGGAAAGGCTTATCATCGCGATTACAACTTCTCCGATGCAAGAAAATACTACGGGCATTTTGAGGTGGAGGCCAGCCGGCAGGAATCAAAGAAATACAACGTGTCTCACCTGATGGAAACCACCCGTAGTGCTTCAGAGATTACAGCCTCTTATAATCCATATGAGGTGATGAACGTTACCTTCATTGATCTTTTTGATTCTTTGCAATACTCTCAGATCAAAATGAAGGGGGGCCAGCTACAGCGCAAGCCTGAAGCCTATTTTCACGCCAATGAAGACCTCAATGGTCTAACCAGCCTTGTATTTGTCCCACGAAATGCTGTTCGGGGCGATTATATATATTATTCAGGATATGGCAGGAATCAGAAAGAGGGGGCGCAGCTGTTCAGAGTGAAAAAAGGCTCAGGAAAAACGTGGGGAGATCCTGAAGAAGTCAAACCCCTGAACAGCGAAGGAGATGAAGTATTACCCTATTATGACCCCATCGAAAGCGATCTCTATTTTGCGTCCAATGGAAGGTTGGGAGTGGGGGGATTTGATCTCTTCAGGACACATTATGATCGTGAACGAGATCATTGGTCGGAGCCTGTTAATCTCGGGTTCCCGGTGAACTCTGCCATGGATGAGTACCTTCTGCTTCCAGGCTCAGACCTGGGGATGGTGATGTTTTTCTCCACCCGGGAGGGTACCGACAGTACAGTTACAGTTTACAGGGTGCACCTTGTTGAACCTAGAAAGAAAACGGCTCCCAATGATAATAAAATGCTAAAAGAGATTGCCACCCTTGGAGGAGCAGCTGCAGATATCCTGGCTGAGATGGAAGAGGTGAAGGAGATGGAAACTGCAGCAGAATCGGTGTCAGCAGAAGAGGAGCATGTTCCCCCGGTCATAACCGAGGTGACTGTTCTGTCGGAAGAGAAGATCATATCGGAATACAAGTACTCACTTGTGCAGGCCCTAAGGCACCAGGCGGATTCGGATTCCCTGAATGACCTGGCTGCCAATGCACGGTTTCTGGTAATGGATTCGGACGACCCAAATGACCGTTGGATCTGGCAAAAGCAGATCATGCTTTGGGAGAAGAAAGCGCGTGATGAGGAGTTGAAGGCAGATGAGCTCTATGCCAAAATGGAGGAGGAGCGAGCTGTCCTGAATAAAATCTCTTCAGGGAAAATCCCGGAAGCAATTGAAGTTGATACGGTGATAGGAGATCTGACTCTATACAAATATAAGGATACAGATTCGTTCCCGTCCAATTTGGATCCGCCCGCAGTCAATTCAGTTCCTCACACTGTTTCTGGAAAGTCACATCCAATGGAATCTCCAATTCCCAATGGATTTGAGATACTGGATCATTCACCCTATAGTGCAAACAATCCCATTCCAATGGATGTACCATTGCCTTCGGGTGTGTTCTACAGGATTCAGATTGGATCTTTTGGTTCGGCGGTGGAGCCCGATGCTTTTCAGGGCATAAGCCCCATAACGGGTATGCATTTGAATGAATATGGAAAGGTGAAGTATTTTGCAGGGAAGTTTACTAAATATGAGGAAGCCACTTCTGCACTTTCCCTGATACAGTCGCGGGGATTTGAGGATGCATTCATTGTGGCCTGGTACAATGGAGATATTGTAACAACTCAGAAAGCAAAAGAGCTCCAGTGACGTTCATTAAAGGATAATTTTTATATATTTGATCGATAGTGTTATCATCGCATAATGGATAGTAACTTTACAAGCAGGCCGCAAAAAATAGGTTCTGAGCAAACAAATAGCCAGAGCCAGGCAAAACTTGTTCTTCATAACGACAAAATCAATACCTTTGATTATGTGATGGAAACTCTGGTTGAGGTTTGTGACCATTCAATGACTCAGGCCGAGCAATGTGCCACTATTACACATTATAAAGGAAAATGTGAAATCAGAACAGGTACTTTTACTGAAATGAAAGAGCTGCGTTTTCAGCTTATAACCAAAGGGCTGAAGGCATCTGTGGATAATTAGGATCCGGATATGACTGTAATCATTATACTTATTGTTCTTGGAATTCTTCTGTTTGTGATTGAATTCCTGCTGGTCCCCGGAGTTACAGTCGCAGGGATTGGAGGGCTTGTACTTACTGTATTTGGCGTATACAAAGCATTTAATGATTTTGGATCGGCTGTTGGTGCATGGGTTTTGATCGGAACCATTTTGCTCAGTGTTTTCGTGATTGCGATGTCGCTCCGGGCCAGAACATGGAACAGGTTGATGCTGAAGACAGATATTAAAGGAACTGTAGATAAGGATTTAACCGAAGATCAGGTCAAAAAGGGTGACCTGGGTACTGCACTTACCCGGCTGGCCCCTATGGGAAAGATTCTTGTTAACGACCTGGTCAGGGAGGCCAAATCCACAGAAGGGTATGTGGATGAGCATTCCAAAATAGAAATTGTCTCTATTAAAGGGACCAGAATCAGTGTAAAACCAGTAAAAAAATAGAATACTATGGAATTTACTTACTCATGGATCGTCATTGTTGTGGCCAGTATAATTGGCCTCTGGATTATTTTGTATTTCATCCCCATCGGATTGTGGTTTACCTCATTGTTGTCGGGAGTCAAAATGTCTCTTTTACAACTGATTTTGATGCGGTGGCGGAAAGTCCCGCCAACAGTCATTGTAAGATCCATGATCGAAGCGTACAAAGCAGGGCTTGCTTATATAAAGCGGGATGAACTGGAGGCACACTTCCTGGCAGGAGGCCATGTGGAGCAGGTGATTCATTCGCTGGTATCTGCCAGCAAAGCCAATATTGATTTGACTTTCCAGATGGCCACAGCCATTGATCTGGCAGGTCGTGACGTACTTGAAGCTGTGCAAATGTCGGTGAATCCACAGGTGATTAATACGCCGCCTGTAACGGCTGTAGCCAAGGATGGAATCCAGTTGATTGCCAAAGCGCGAGTCACAGTAAGGGCCAATATTAAGCAGCTGGTGGGTGGTGCAGGAGAAGAGACCGTCCTGGCCAGGGTTGGTGAAGGAATTGTGTCTTCCATTGGTTCATCAAAGTCCCATAAGGAGGTTCTTGAAAATCCGGATAATATCTCTAAAATGGTGTTGGATAAGGGATTGGATGCAGGAACTGCATTTGAGATATTATCCATAGATGTGGCAGATATTGACATCGGGAAAAACATTGGAGCAGTCTTGCAAATGGACCAGGCCAATGCAGATAAGAACATTGCTCAGGCCAAAGCCGAAGAGCGAAGAGCTATGGCTGTCGCTACTGAGCAGGAGATGAAAGCCAAGGCACAGGAAGCTCGGGCCAAGGTAATCGAAGCTGAAGTTGAGATTCCACTTGCGATGGCTGAAGCTTTCAGGGCAGGGAACCTGGGGATCATGGATTATTATAAGTTCAAGAATATAGAGGCGGACACAACCATGAGAGACTCCATCTCCAAGGGGACACAGCAGCCCTCTAATAGACCAGGCTCAAAGGATAAGGATAAGGATAGCTAGTAGGTAATTACTTTTTACGGTGGTATCCGCCGGCCGGAAATCCCCCTTTTACACCCCGGGATACCCCGCCATCTTCATCCCGGGTTTCCGGGGAAAGCCACTGCTTAAGATCGCTCACAGATAGGTCACTTATTGGGGGTTGATCCGTAATAAGAAACCCACCCAGTAAATATGAAAAGGGATCTTGATCTTTAAATGCGAAAAGGTGATCTTCTGCGTGCTTTACAAGTGTAGATCCTTCCAGTCGGGTCATCATCAGTTGGGTGTCAATGCTGTCGCGATCAGGTTTAAGGGTATAGGTTACCATGAAGTCTTTACCCTCGCTCATCCATTTTGTTCTTGCGTTGGGAAGAATCTCCATCTTTATTACCAAAGGATGTTTAAGTTCACCATCCTCAAGTAGAAACTGAGAAATATCACTAATTGTATATGTAAACCACCCTTCTTCATCAGAAAAAGCAGAGGGTTTGACTTCATATAAAATCTCATGAACCCCTTCTTTTGAAATCTGAACTGTCAGATCAAAATCTTCATTGCAGATAGGTTTGCTTTGACTGTCGATAAGTTTTCCCACGAATTTCATCTCGTAAACCAGCTGACCGTTGGCAGATACCAGAATAAGTAAATTTGCCATTAGTACTGTAATAATTCTGCGTTTAATCAGACTCATGGAATGTAGTTTAGGTAAAGTAAATCTACGAATTATTACTAATAGTTGCGGGAGTAGGTGTGAATATATCCATCTCTTTATGTTCATATAGAATTATGAACACCTGTTGATTGATCAGGTTTGTTCTTGGGGAGTACTCCGCTGTCTTGGCACAGAGGTTATTAACAAATTGTTTATAACCGTTGTGCGTTATTTGTGAATAGAGAACAGTCGTACTTTCTTGACTTGTTTTCCTCGATGGTCTATTTTTATGGGACCGAGTAAGAGATAACAGGCTGCTCGAAGTTTCGCCCGGTGTAGTGAACCATTCCGAAAGGAATTGGGTAGCGAACCGGCCAGTTAAGGAATAATCCCTAACCGGAGATTCATCCAGAGCCAGGCATATACCTCGAAACAGTGTTTCCCGGTATATTCAATCGCAGATCCCTTCTTGGAAGATCTTTTAAAGGTTGATCCGAAAGGCTGAAGAGCCAAAAAGAATCCTTGCGGGTTCCACTAAGCATTCCCACTCTGGCAGCGGACAGAACTTAAGAACCGGACGTTGCAGGGGCCTTTAGGAGCCAGTCCCGGAAATTCAGTGCTTGTCATTGGGTGAAAGGACGGTAGCAGGTCAGTGTTCTATGGAACACAGGCTGAGAACACGGGCTTGCCGAATACAGATCCTTGGGGTCGTATCGGTAGAGCCAGCCAGAATAACTGTAGCTCGGCACTGATTGATGGCTATGGGTGTCATTCAGTGAAATGGGAGTAAACTACAAAGTTTACTCCCATTTTGTATAGGTGTTAGTGATGATTTCTCCCCTGAAAGATCATTTTCCCCGACTGGCAATTTTCTTAATTTGCTCCACAACCAGACCGATCAGAATACCTGCCAGACAGAATGCAAATGCCCAAATCACAAGATCTTCAGATATTCCAAATATGATGGCCGGTACAATTACACCTACCAGGCAAAACAGGATCGATAGATTAACACTCAGACGATTTATCTTTGGGGCGATCCACAATACAAGGACCAGTAATCCAAGTGACATGGTGAGCGATACAAAAAAGAATGTGGCATCCACGATATCGCGCAGTACAAGGGACATGGAGATTCCAAGAATCATCAAAACCACCATGCTGTATCGCATGGTTTTTCTAAGATTTGTAGATTTGGTCAGTCCGGTCTTTTCCAGGAAATCCTGAGTTACCGAAGCTGAAGCTGTAAACATATAAGTATCGGCCGATGACGATACTGAAGAGTAGATGATTACAACCGACAAACCTGCCAGTCCAACCGGTAGCAATCTGCTGAACCCAACAATCAGGGAGGTGTCTGGGGCAATGTCGGGTATATCGGCACGGATTACCAATCCGATAAGGAGCAGTATAAAGCCCACGATAATATAGAATATGGAGGAGAGAAATATACTGCGTTTGAAATGTTTTTTGTTCTTAATAGCATATACCCGTTGCCAGAGTTCGGGTGAAGCCATGGGAATGAAAAATCCGGCAAGGAAGAAGCTGACCAGCTGCATGACCGGGATATTGAAGAGGTCCATAAATACAACTTCTGGTTTGGTGCTGGTTGTGGTAAGCAGGTACATCATAAGCACAAACAGCAGGAAGATCCCAAAGGTTTGAATGATATCGGTCTTTACTACAGCATCGAATCCTCCAGCAATCAGGTAAAGGAGGATGATGACCCCCACAATCATTACCGAGAGATCGTAGCTGATGGGTGTATACTCAGAAACCAGCTTTGCTCCCGCTGTAAAATTGAGCACCACCCACCCAAACATGATAATGATCGTGATAATGGTAGCCAGGTAGCCAGCAAATTTCCCCTTCATAAAAAAGAAGAAGTCAGGCATGGTATAGAACTTCTCCTTATCTGCAATCTTTTTGATTTTTAGTCCGAAAAAGTAAAAAACAAACAATCCAAAAACAGAGCCTACAAAGTACCAGAGTGCACCCATTCCATACATATAGACCAGAGCAGTATAGGTGAGCAAAATGGCTGCTCCTATGCGGCTGGAAAAGATTGTAGCTGTAGCCTGGATCGAGGTGAGTTTTCGGCCTGAGATCAAGAACTCCTCTTTTTCCTGTTTTCGTCCAGTGAGTGCTCCAACAAGAAGTATCACAAGAAAATACGCCACAATAATGATGTAGTCAGTAAAGATTAGCATGGTGGTTAGTTTTAGTATTCAGTTATGTAAATATATAAAAATCTGCATAACGCCAATATTGTCCGGATCAGAACTACATGCACTACCCGGAAATCTGTCCTGTATGTGTTGACCCCCCTGCTGGTGTTATTTGACCCGGTGTTGAAGGTATTATTATGGGCGAATGCACCAGTTTATCAGTCAATGACAAACAAGTCACCTGTCAGTGACGGTCTAAAGCCTGTAAAAGGAGTAAAACAGATGTGAAACAACAGAATGGCCCCAACAAGCTGCCATTGCTTGATATTATTAGATAAACAGTACACTTTCGACTTTCTTCAGTTGAAATTCTACTAACGGCACGTGTTTGCGGGATAAGATCATATACATTCTCGGGGACAGAAGTGGTAGAAGAACCTTTAATCGTCAAACTAAATCTGAATCTATGAAAAGAGTACTAAGCTTTCTGCTATTTATGGCGCTGGGCACATTGTCCCTCTTCGGACAGGCCCGGGAAGTCACCGGTACGGTGGTCGGCGCCGAAGACGGAGAACTGTTACCTGGTGTCTCCGTAGCTGTAAAAGGAACCACTATCGGGACCATTACAGATCTCAATGGTAAATATGTAATCAACGTTCCACAAAATAGTGATGTGTTGATCTTTAGTTTTGTTGGACTTCTGACACAGGAAGTTGAGATTGGTAACAACCTGGTTCTTGATTTTTCCATGGAGCTAGACTTACTGGAGATTGATGAGGTGGTGGTTACCGCCATGGGAATCCGAAAAGAGAAAAAAGCCCTGGGTTATTCGGTCCAGGAACTAGACGAATCCCAGATTTCCGGTGCCAAGAACATGGATATCTCCAAATCACTTCAGGGAAAAATTGCCGGGGTGAATGTGAAACAGTCCAGCGGAATGCCGGGAGCTACTTCCCATGTAACCATTAGAGGTAATGTCTCCCTCACCGGATCCAATCAGCCCCTCTATGTGGTGGATGGAATGCCCATTGCCTCCGAAAAAGCATTTATGGAGAATGTGGGAGAAGGGACCAATCCCTCCTCCAGGGTTGTAGACCTGAATCCTGAAGATATCGAATCCATTTCGGTATTAAAAGGTGCCACTGCTTCAGCTCTGTATGGTTTGAGAGCTGCAAACGGCGTGATTGTAATCACCACCAAGAGTGGCTCTGCCGCCAGGGCTGCTGGCAAACAAACACTTGTGACTGTAAACAGCAGCTTTTCATCAGACAGGATAAGTCGCTTACCCGAACTTCAGTCCACCTATGCTCAGGGCAATGGAGGGGTATTGAATCTATGGTCGTCAGGTTCATGGGGACCGCGGATTGATACCCTACAAAATTATCAGTCTCAGGAAGACAATCTTTTCTTTGATGATCCATATGAGACTTCTGACGGAAACCCTCCTCCCCAGGTCCCAACTGTATATAACAACCAGGAGGACTTTTTTCAGCAGGGGTATACTTTTACTAACTCAGTGGATATTTCATCTGCAACTGACAAGGCCCGTTACAGTCTTGGAATGGGCCGGACCGATCAGAAAGGGATCATTGAAACAACCGGAATGGTCAGGAACAATGCCAAGTTCAACGGGTTTTTCGACCTGAGTGATAAATGGTCAGCATCGGTTTCGGCCAATGTATCCAACGTGGATATTGATAAAATCCCTGGAGGAAGCAACCTGGCCAATCCATTGTTTACGGTCTATTTCGCACCCCGGAGTTACGATCTGACCAATAAACCCTTTGAGCGAGAGGAAAATCCCTACCAGCAGTATCACTATAGATTTGCCATGGATAATCCTTACTGGGCTCTTAAAAACAATAATTATAATGAAATCACCAACAGGTTCTTTGGAAATGCCTCCATCAGTTTCCAGCCGTACGATTGGATGCGTATCAACTATCGGATTGGTCTTGACCGGTTCTTAACCACGGGTCATGAGGTAATTTCACTGGGTTCAGGCGGACAGGGTAGAGGATATCCAGAGTTCGGTATGGAACCAGCTGCTGGTCAGATTGATGACTATAACTATCAGAGGCAGGAGTTGAATTCCAATGCAACAATCACATTTACTAAAGATTTTGGAGATTTTGGACTGGATGCAGTCATTGGTAATGAGTTCTATGATATTACTACCAAGACGCATTCCATGACCGGGACCAACATAACCATTGGTGGATTTGACCATATATCCAATACCGGGGCCCAAACGATTTTCATGGAGCTCACCGAGCAGCGGGTAGTTGGATTCTTCGGAAGTGCCACAGTGGATTATGCTTCCATGCTTTTCCTCACGGTGACAGGAAGGAACGATATTGTGTCTAACATGCCTTCAGGAAACAGATCTTACTTCTATCCATCCGTATCTGCAGGTTTTATTTTCACAGAACTTGGTTTTCTAAAGGATCAGCAAGTACTTCCTTTCGGAAAGATCCGGGCTTCTTACTCCCAGATGGGACAAGCTGGAGCCCTTTATGCAACCCGGACTCTGTATACAGCTAAAGAGGACAACGAGGCTCTTGGCAGCGGATTCCTGGATAATGATTTTACTTTCCCATACCAGGGGTCCCCCGCATTCACACTGCAGTCGACCCTTCTGTCGAATGACCTGAGACCTCAAAATATTACAACCTATGAGATTGGGGCTGACCTTAGGTTTTATGAGAACAGGTTAGGGATTGACTACTCATACTACTATGTGAATGCCACCGACCAGATATTTAATGTGCCTCTGGCAGCTTCCTCAGGTTTTCGTGGGGAATACAGAAATGCCGGGGAACTGGAATCAAAAGGTCATGAAATTATATTATCTATCGTTCCCATAAGAACCAGTGGGGGATTTGAGTGGGAGATTCTGACTAATTACTCCCAGAACCAGAACATGGTATTATCACTTGCACCCGGAGTTGAACGGGTCCAGACTGGCTGGCAGAACTTCACCAGTGTGGGAGCCTATGCCTATGAAGGACAGCCCTATCCGGTTATTTTTGGTAGTGGTTATGTGAGGGATGATAACGACCGGATCGTAGTGGATTCCAGGTCTACTGTTGCAGGAGAACCCAACCCCTTCTATGGTATGCCTTTGCAGGGAGGAGATGAGAAGATTCTTGGAAAGGTCAATCCCGATTGGGATGCCAGCCTGACCAATACCCTGCGATTCAAAGGTTTTACATTGACTGCCATGCTATTCTACTCTAAAGGTGGGTATATATCCAGCGGCCTGACAGGTCTTCTGAGAAACTATGGTGCAGCTAAGGAGTGTGAAGACAGGGAGACTCCTGTAGTTCTGCCAGATGCTGCCAAGGGTTACCTGGATCCAGCCACAGGGGATCTGATCCTGGAAGGAGACAATGACATTGAGTTCCTAAAAGGAGAGGATTACTACAGTACTGTTTTGTGGGGTATAGCAGAATCCAAAATTTTTGATAAAACCCTGCTCAGGTTGAGAGAGGTAGTATTTAGCTATGATATGCCGCAGCGCTGGTTTACCAATACATTTATCAGTTCAATTTCGGTATATGCTAATGGCAGGAACCTTGCATTGTGGACCGACTATCCAAACTTCGACCCTGAATCCAGTACGTCAGAAGGGAATGGTATTGGAGCATTTGAATATGTTTCTCTGCCCAACACCAGGTCCTTTGGTGGTGGTCTTAAAATAACCTTTTAAATATACAATAAGATGAAAAAATATATTTCAATATTCAGTGTACTCCTGCTCATGCTGTTCACATTATCGTGCAGTGATGAGATCATGGATGAGATCGATACGGATCCCAACAACCCCACCGATGTGCCCATCAGCATGCTTATGTCGGGTTGTACTGCTGCTACGCCCTACTGGGTGACAGGAACCACCCTGGCCTGGTATAGCTCTATCTTTGTTGAACATACCTGCGGTGCCCACGGCCAGATGCGTGATGCTGACAGGCGTGCTAATATTAACTCTCAGCTCAGTGAAAACAGTTGGGCATTTCAGATCTACCCAAGGTTATTACCAGACCTGAAGATTATTGTTGAAAAGGGATCGGCAGGGGGAAGCGAAGAGGGAAAATGGATTGATGTGGGTATTGCTAAGGTACTTCAGGCTTATACTTTCCTGGCATCGACCGATACCTGGGGACGGATTCCATATTCGGAAGCTACCCTTGGGGCGGAGAACCGGAAACCGGCATATGATACGCAGGAATCAATTTATTCTGCCATAATGAATCTCCTGGATGATGCCATCTCGGATCTTCAGAAGGAGAATATTAGCACCACAGGTGGAGAGGATTATATTTACGGTGGTGATCCGGATGCATGGATCCTTGCAGCCTATTCCCTTAAAGCCAGATATGCCAACAGGTTAAGCAACGTTGATCCAACTGGTTCGGCTGCAATTGCATTGGCAGACGCAGCCAATGGTTTTAGCTCGTCACTGGATGATTTCACATTCGACAACTGGGCCAATGACCTGGGTCACGAAAATACCTGGTTCCAGGAGGAGAATGAGCGTCGTCATCATGCCATTAGCGTGACTTTCTATAATATCCTGGATGAAGTCAATGATCCAAGGATTCCCCTGTTTATTACACAGGTGAATGGAGAATATGTGCCGGCACAAAACGGAACTTCCGAGGAGGATCAGGCAGGTACAATCTATTCACGGATGTCGGAGCATGTGATCTTTGCAACAGCACCCTTGCCCATTATGACCTACGCCGAATTGAAGTTAATTGAGGCGGAGTGTCATTTAAGGAAAGCAGCTCCAGATGCAACTGCTGCTCTTGCAGCGTATACAGAAGGATTGGAGGCCGCATTGTTCCAGGCTGGAGTAGATTCATCTGCAGTTGAAGCATATTTTGCTCAGCCTGAAGTACTGCCTGCTGATGCAGCTAACCTGACAATGGAAATGATCTATAAGCAAAAGTATATTCATTTGTGGCCCTATGGTGCTGTTGAAGCATATGCGGAATGGAGAAGAACAGGATATCCAACAATGACCAATCCATTCGAGACTCCCAGGAGGTTCCCTTATCCCCAGAACGAAATCTCAGGTAATGCAGAGAATGTTCCGGATGTCACTCCTTACAATGGTGTCTGGTGGGATGATGGGACAGAAGATTAAATCATAAATAAGTCTCCTATTTAACAGGTACTAGGTACTTGAATAGCAATGAGGGTGTCTCTGTTGGGCACCTTCATTTTTTTTGTGCTATATTCTCAATTTTATTGTTCTATTCTTGTAAGTTTGGCTCAGTTTTTGAAACCAGAAGGTTTCTTTTATCAATTGAGAATTATGAAATATGTTTTACGTATAGTGCTAACTATTTCTTTGGTATTAAATCTATCCTGCAAGGAGAAAGAGAATGTAACCCCCACCTGTGAAATCATTACTCCACTTGATGGAGATACAATTATGCAGGGGGATCTGGTTAATATCTCCGTTGCAGCTCACGATACTGACGGAACCATTGTTTGGGTTGAGTTATATATTGATGGAGATGAAATCGGACGGGCAGAAGAATCTACATATGAATATGAGTGGATTACAGATGAAGCCGAGGTTGGGGTCCACATCATATCTGCAGTTACTGCAGATGACGAAGGCCAGGGTATTGCTGATAACATTGGCGTACTGCTGGATGTTGCCGGTGGTTTCAATCCCGATCTTACCTATGGAAAGGTGACTGATTATGATGGCAATAACTATGCGACCATTGAGATTGGTGAACAGACGTGGATGGCAGAGAATCTAAAGGTCACCCACTATGCCGATGGAAGTTCCATCCCACAGGTTGCAGATGGATCGGAATGGGAGGGAATGGAATCCTCAGTGAAAGCATATAGCTGGTATGATAACCTAGCCGGGAATGGTGATATTTATGGAGGACTCTATACATGGGCGGCAGCTGTGAACGGAGCCTCCGGGAGTGATGAAGACCCTGGCGGTATTCAGGGGGTTTGTCCCGATGGCTGGCATATGCCGGGTGATGCAGAATGGAAAAAACTGGAAATATTTCTGGGAATGAGCCAGGACCAATCAGATAAACAGGACTGGCGTGGGACCAACGAGGGTGGTCAGATTAAAGAGAGGGGTTTTTCACACTGGGAAGCACCAAATTTGGGAGGCGATAATTCAAGTGGATTTACAGCAATTTCGGGAGGCTTTCGCAGTTCAAAGGGTGGATTCTACAGCCTTGGCATTGAGGCTACTTTCTGGACGACAGATGAGGAGGTTGAAACAGATAAGGCTTGGTATCGCATACTCAATTTTCAAAAAGAAAATGTGTACCGACACTACAATGACAAGAGTCAGGGGCTCTCGGTTCGTTGCGTGAAAAATGCTATTTGATCACAATCTCCTTGCCGGCCCATCGGTAGATTGTTGGCATGTTATATTTCCTGTCTATAATGAAGCGCACTAAAGACTTGATTCTTGTAATTGCGCCCAATTCTCAGTTTGGCGTTTTCAAGTTCGACGGTGGTGGCATTAAAGGCCCTGATCCTTGGGATTGAGATGATATAGGATTTATGGATCCTGATGAATTGCTCAGAAGGTAATTTATTCTCAATGCTCTGCAGGCTACTCTTCACTACCACCCTCCGGTTGTCCGTATGGATTCGAATATACTCATTCAATCCTTCAATGAAATGGATCTCCTTCAGGTAGATTTTAATCACCTTCTTGTTCTCCTTTACATAGATGAAAGCATCGGAATTTACCCCGCTCCCCTTTTCCAGTTCAACACTTTCAGGGCTTCCCGACTGGAAATATTTATTTACCGATTTAAAAAAACGCTCAAATGTAATAGGCTTCATAATGTAATCCACTACATCCAGCTCGAATCCATCCAGAGCATACTGACTGTAAGCGGTGGTAATAATCACCTTAGGAGGTCTCTTGAGTGTTTTCAGGAAATCAATACCCGTCATCTGGGGCATTTTGATATCGAGAAACATCAGATCCACATGATGATTGCGAAGTGCATCCATAGCCTTCATGGCGTTATCACACTCATCAACGATCTCAAAATTCTCAAGTTTCTGGATATGGCCCCTGATTAATTCTCTTGCAAGGGGTTCATCGTCAACGATCAGGCACTTTGTCTTCATGTTTATTAATTATATGTTGAAATGGCCTTACCGAATAGCAAAACTGCCACATCATTGGGGTTAATTACTCACTTCACATGAAAACAGTCTTACGAACCTTGCTTCAACATAGTAAATTTAAGAGCTTTTATTAAATCATTTCAGTAAACGACTCATAAATTCAAGCCAAATGCAATAAAATGTCAGTCAAATGTCATTTTATCAGTTTTGTGCCGGTATATGGATTCAAACCTGTTGCTGGTTGATAATAAATGGGAATACAATTGGTCCTGATTACTTTTAGGCTATGTTTAAATTGCTGGTTAGCCAAAAGTTTTTTCACAAGGTTGTCAGGCATCTCTTTTTATTCCTCTCGATGGTGCTGCTGTTCTCATGGGTAGCTTATTCGAGTTCTGATGAGCATGAGAGCTTTCTGAAAGAGGTGGCCATGGTATCTACCAATGCTCTTTTTTTCTTTGGCTATGCATACCTTACAGTGTATCTCCTTATCCCTAAATTCATGGTGAGGCGAAAAGTGATCCTGTTTATCTTATTATTCCTGGCGGCCGGTCTGGGCCTCTCTATACTTAAATTTGTTTTCTCCGACTATATCTTCTTTCAGGCCATTGCGCCAGAGAGCGCCTCCACTGTGAGTAAACTAAAACTTTCAGCATTGCTGGTAAATACAAAGGATATGACTTTTATAGTGGCCATATTCGCCCTGGTTCGATTTGCCAGGGATCATTACATTCTGGAGTCAAATATCTTAGAATTACAGAGGAAGAGTCTGGAAGCTGAGCTGAAACTAATTGAACATCAAATGGATCCGCATGTGATCTTTAACAATTTTAATAACCTCTATTCCATTTCTATTTACCGACCCGAGTATCTTGAATCTACAGTAAAAAAACTAAAATCCCTTCTTCATTACCTGTTTGCCGACAGTAAAAGCAGTGAGATATTGCTATCCAGGGAGGTGGAAATGATTCAGAACTACATGGGAATGGAAAAACTCAGGTACGGTGAGCGGCTAAATAGTACGTTTAAAGTGGAAGGTAGGCTGGAAGGAATAACCATTGCGCCTTTGATTCTCTACTCTTTTGTGGAGAACTGCTATGTACATGGAGCAGGAGAGGATCCAAAGAACTCATGGATCAGGATTGAAGTGAAGGTGAGGGATTCGAGGCTGACATTTAAGGCAGCCAATTCTGTATCAGATCAACACGATTTAAAAAGATCCAATGGACAGAAGGGGACCAATGAAAACAGTGTGCGGAGACTCGAATTGCAGTATCCAAACAGTCACCGGTTGACCATCAGAGACAAGAGAAATGAACATATAGTAGAACTGAACCTGAGTCTTTAATATGATAAAGCAAGGATTTTCAAAACTTGAACAAAGCAGGTCCATACGACATATCTTCTTTTGGATTTGCTGGGTGGGTGGTTTTACTTTCCTAAAGAGCTTTGGTAAACCATTTGAAGTCTATCTGGGTTGGTTCTCTTATTACCTGCTTACCCTGCCCATCTTTGTAGTTCATACCTACCTTGTGGCATATGTACTGATTCCCTATTTTTTCTCCAGAAGGTATATGCTCCTGTTCATTGCTTTATTTATTGGGCTGTTTTATGGATTTTCAGTACTAGAGTTGCTTCTTAGCAATGAGTTCATCTTTAAATGGTATCCTACAGATACCATACTGTTGGATGATTATTTGTCGCCCGGGGGTGTAATTATCAGTGGACTTGGAAACCTCTATATTATGTTGGTTTTTCTGGCAGCACGTACTGTACGGCAATGGTATATGGCCGTTAACCATAAAAAGGAGCTTCAACAAGAAGAGCTCAAGATGCAAATGGAGAGTACAGTTACCAAAATACAACCCCTGATGCTATTGTATGCCATAGATCAAATAGACAGGATGGTGGAGAAGTCTTCGTCTGAAGTAACCCGGGCAATAGCTCTCACATCAGAACTGCTTAGTGAAGTGATGATCTATAACGAAGAAGATAAACCTCTTTTTTCGAAAGAGATAAGTCTGGTTAGAAAGCTTGTATCATTGGTATCGATTTTCAGGGAGCATAAACCAGATGTGGAATTTTTTATTTCGGGAGATCCTGGACTGATCTATCTTCCCACCATGATCCTATTCACGCTGGTGGATATGATCTTCAGGAAATTTGCTGATGAGGATCATATCCCAGAACTTAATATCGAGGCCTCCGGATTCTCAAATATGATTTCAGTGCAGGTGCTGAACAACAATATGGTAGAGAACCACAAAACCAGCGAGGAGTGCCTTGAAACCCTTGAACAACTCAACTTACTATATGGAGAAAAGGCGGCTATCTCTGTTGAATCTCATATATATGGTTGTTCAGTGATAATCACAAATGGGTAATTAAAGCGAGGGAATGCCATTTACAGGTCGCCCCATGCGGTTAACAGGGTAGAAGTTGTTGTAAACTGAATAAGTTTTTATCAGGGGATCTTAAGTCCTACATTTGACCTGACTCTATGCACATCAATAGCAAACTTGCCGCCAGTAGTCTTACTTCAAAGTTTTAGGTTTATTAAGTAGCTTCCCCGGCGGCAAGTTTTTTTTCACATTCCAAATGATTCCTGATTTAACACTGCACTAATAGCATATTAACTAAGCTATTGGCATTGGTCCATGTAAGCTATTGGCATTGGTCCATGATTATGCGATCAACTGCGGATACTGGTGAAATCGTACTTATACGTACATCTCTGTACAATTCCGAACGGTTTTAACACAATTCAATTTTGCAGATATTTTGGTAAGCATCACATAAACAATCTGATATGCAATATGGCACGAAACATGATATAAATCATATAAGTTAATGTGGATTGTACAGGAACGGTACAAAATGGAGGAGGAATAATATGATTATAAATCAATATTTGGTTTCAAGAAATATTCAACGACAAACGGATAGCCGGAATAATCTGGAACTATTCAAAAACTTGTTGCAGCCACATTTCCTCTTTAATTCACTTAATAACCTATATGCACTTTCAGTCAGGAAATCCGAGCAGACTCCCGATGCCATTGCAGGTTTATCTCATTTATTAGAAAGGGTTGTTACCTATTCCCGGCAGGAGAAGATCCTGTTGTCAGAAGAGATCGGGCTTATCGAAGATTACATTGCCCTGGAAAAGATCTGGCTGGGAGAGTGCTCTTTCTTATTGGATTTCCAGATAAAAGGTGATACAACAGGAGTATCGATACCGCCACTTACAATCTATACACTCATCGAAAATGCTTTCAAGCATGGAATCCGGAAATGTGAGAACAACGGATGGATTACCATTCACCTGGTTGTAAAGGAAGACAAGATTCTTTTGAAGGTGAGGAATTCTGTTCGATCCTGTGAAGAAACAGGACAAATTTCTCAAGACTCTCATACCGGTCTCGGAATCGAAGCTGTACGCAAACTTCTGGACGACTCTTTCAAAAAGAAATATTACCTGAATGCCAGACCCATAGGCGATGTTTATGCTGTAGACCTGATCATAGGTCGGGTAGCAGCTTAAACCAGGTCACTGCCATTGTCATTCATTTGCAGGTAGTATACATTCTCTTACAGGTAGTTGGTTGATCATATTTGAGACTTACTCTCATTTCCAATACATTTAGTTTATAATCAAATAGAAATCGCTATGAAGAGGGTTAGTTTATTGAGACGAGTGATGACCATGGTCATCGCACTGTGCGTATTCTCTACATTTGCATTCGCCGATGGAGAGACCACAGAAGTGTTCCTGACGGGTTCTTCAAACTCAGCCGCTGGAGATTTTGTGGTGCAAACCACCAGTGATATGTTTCACTTCCAGGGGAGAGAGTATGAAGTATACCGAGTATACTATGATGATCCTGAAATGAACATGAAGATTGCAGTAAATGCCGAAGGCAAGTGTACCTCATTTGTGGCCTTTAACGGTGAGTTTATGTTTTTTTACAACTGCAATAAGCATGGTTTTGGCGTAAGAAAGGTAATGTTTTCAAATCCCTGGGTTAAAGATGCATTTGACGCTCAGCAGTTTCACGACCAAACCGTCCTGATGAAGGAGCGTAAGGTCGAAAAGAAACTGGCTGTGGGTTTGATCGCATCATATGTTCCACAGCTAAAAGGATAACCACTTGAATTAACCTTGTATTTTACAGTACGATTTCACCAATAAAGGGTTGGCGGGTAACCGCTGGCCCTTTATTTTTATAACATTCATAGCACCAGATCATTAACATGTGTTTGCTTTCATCCATATTCGGACATAAGTGTCCATTTCCGGGCGGAATTAACCATTTTTACATTCCCCGAAAAATGCCTGTAAAAATCAGTATAACAGATATATACATGGTTTGGCACATGAATTGTATTTAATGTTGACAGAAATCTACTATTAGTTAAACACAAAACTTTTATAAAATGAAAACAACATTAAACTATCTGAAAAGATTCACAGCAGTGACTCTAGCTCTTTTATTTGTATCAGTAGCAGTATTTGCCGATGGTGAAACTACCGAAGTTTACCTCAGTGGAACCACCAATACAGCTGCCGGTGATTTTGTAGTAACCGGAACCGATGCTGTGTATCATTTCCAGGGCCAGGAGTACAATGTATACAATGTGTATTATGACGATCCTTCTCACAATATGAAGATTGCCGTTCTGGATGAAGGAAACTGTAAGTCGTATATCGCCTATGCCAACGGATACTGGTTTATGTACAACTGCACTAGAGATGGATTTGGAGTTAGGAAGTCCATGTTTAAAAGTGCTACCATCAGAGATGGATTTGACGCAGAAGAGTTTCATGATCAAACCATCCTGGTAAAAAGCAGGAAAATTGAAAAAGATCAGGCTGTTGGCTTAATTGCCTCCTACCTGCCTAAGCTGCAAGGTTAAAATCGAGATACATAGGATCTAAGATCCTCCGTTTAATAACATACGCTCGCTTCGGCGAGCGTTTTTTTAGTGTCGAAGGGATACCAGGACGATGCTTAAATCGCTTGCTTAGCAAACGATTGCCGGAGCTATTAAATAATAGTGCTTGTGGAAATGGGACTATTTTTTTACTTTTGTCGTGCTTTGAGCTAACCAAAGCTTGATGAGCCAAAATCCGGAGAGGTGGGAGAGTGGCTTAATCCACCAGTTTGCTAAACTGGCGTACTCGATTAGGGTACCGGGGGTTCGAATCCCCCCCTCTCCGCAAAGCAAAAAAAACCTCAGCGAAAGCTGGGGTTTTTTTGCTTTGTTGGCCCCCCCCTTTGGGATCACGAAGTAATCCCCCCCCTCTCCGCAAAGCACAAAGGACCTCAGCGAAAGCTGGGGGCTTGTTGTTTCCAGGGCACGTTGAATGCTTGCATTCAAAAGTGGATATGGAAATAAGGAGCAATTTAACATTGTCTTGCAGCTGTGCATACAGGGTGCGCAATCGAACACCGTTTATCAAGCTTATATCTTATTGGGATATGGCTGGTGGGTTCTACTCTAGTTTTGTAAATTTAGCAGACTAATCATGATCCAATGAATAAAGATAAACGTCCAATTGTTTTCCTGGCTTTAATACTTTCCTGCTCTGTTGCCATGGGACAAACAAAAATTGGAGCCCTTGCGGGACTTAACATGAGTAAGTTGTCGGGAGATGCTCCTGCCAATAGTACTTATACGAATTTGATGGGAGGTAATTTTGGGGCCATTCTTGATGTTAAACTTGGTAAAAGTTTGTATTTGAGCTTTCAACCCTCATACAGTCAGGAAGGCACAAAAATCACCTATAATGTAAAGGGAGAGCCTGAACCTGTTGACAGTATCAAGATCCACCTGAATTATTTTTCCCTGCCCATTTTGCTAAAAGTAACCAGTACCAATCACCGGTTTTATGCCCTTACAGGATTTGAAACGGGAATGCTTCTCAACAGTTCAATTGATGTTGGAGACCAACTGGGTCAGGATATCGACTCGGATATTGCTCAAGTGAATTTTGCCATACATTTTGGTGCAGGCATCCGTATTCCTGTCGGTTTTCCCTGCTTATTTGTTGAGTTGAGATACAGCCAGGGATTGGTGAATATCACCAACGAACCATTGAATACCAATGTTATCCCCAGGGTGAAAACTACAGGCTTTAAAATATTGGCGGGTATTGAAATTCCCTTAAGTAAATCTAAAAATTAGGCAGATGAGAAAATTGATATCCCTTTTTATAATTCTCACAGCCTGTTCGGGTTCTGTGTTAGCACAAGCAACTGATTCAATTGCTGATTTATCTGCTGACTCATCCTCTGATTCAAAAACTCAGATTCTCAATGGTCACCGGTTCCCATCAACCTCTTACATGCGAAGTGCCTTTGTATCTACCTCAGTACAGGCTGACCTCGGTTTTGGAGCTACATCCATACTAACATTGCCAGGAATTCCTGTTGGAGAATATGAAATTCTGAGTTTTACGGGGCAGTTAGTATATGTGGACCTGGATGTGCAGTACCAGCAACGTTTCACGCCATGGTTAGCCATGTTTTTTTCTGCAAAAATGGCCGGTCGTGTGGGATCTGATATGTCCACCATCCTGGCAGATGGCGTGAACACTTTAGCAGGGGGTGATATTGGTTGGCTCGTTCGGATTAAAGAAACTGAAAAGTTTATGCTTTCAGGGTCAGTTAGGATTACTAATATTAGAGGAAACTTTATTAATGTTCCAGAATATTTTGAAGAAATAATAAATAATGAGCCCTACCCGTCCGTCATCAAACAAGTCCCTGGATTAGCCGCCGGATTTGGGCTTCGCAGTGCTTATGCATTTAATCCTACCTATGGACTTCAATTTAATCTGGGTTATCAGTTTGGAGAAACACTCGAGCGGGGACCCTCACAAAGTTATTTTGCCGGAAGTATTTTAGGTGATATCGATTTCAATCCAAAGCAGGAGGTACCCGTTGGATTTGCATTGGGATATGCTCTTTCAACATCTCCGGTGCTTGTAATGAATGATGGAGGAGCTGCAAACCTATTCTTGTTTAAGATAGACTATACAGGTTCAAATGATTTTGAGCTGGGGCTGCAGTTTAATATGTATAGTACCTATTTGAAAAGTATTGACGATAACGCCTTTGTTAAAAAAGTAATGTTAGGCTTCAGATTCTATTTTTAAGCAGAGGCTATTTGCCCCCAATTCCTCCTGCTATGGCAAGTACTCTCCCCTTATTTGATTACTTTTACCTGTCTACTTCACCTGGTATGACAAACAAAAGAACCGAGAAGATATTAGCCCTTACTGCAGCCGTAACAGTGGTAATTGCCGGTCTACTTGGATTCATAAAGGAATCAGGCCATATTGAGTATGAGATCGCCTCACTCATCACAGAGAACGAAGTTATACAGGTAAAAGGAGAGGGTCGTTTTATAATTTTCGAAAGGGAGAGTGAACATCCTCTGGCTTATATTTCCGTTGAAGTGGCTGAAGGGTATGCTGGAGAGATTAGGACAGCAGTTAGAGTAGATACCCTTGGCTATATTGATGATTTCTATATTTTCAAGCATAGTGAAACGCCCTCATTTTTTAAGAAGGTCATTCATAAGGGACTCATTCGGCAGTTGAAAGGAACATCGTATGCAGAATCTTTTAAGCCTGATCAGGGAATTGATGTTGTATCAGGCGCAACTTATACCTCAGATGCCATTATTGAGTGCGCTAAATCAGGATCCCGGCATATTGCATTAGAAGAGCTTGGTTTTGAGGTTCCGGCAGATATAAAACCCCCATTCTTGGTAGGGATTTCTGAAATTGCACTAGTACTGCTATATCTTGTGGCCCTGATAGGAGTTTACACAAGTTTCCCATATAAGAAGATTCTTAGATGGACTACCCTGGTTACTGGTCTGGTTATTCTGGGATTCTGGTTTTCAGTACCCCTTACACTTTCAAGGATTAACTTATTCCTGATAGGCTTCTGGCCTGATTGGCACTATAATCTTTACTGGTATATCCTTGTATTCGGATTCTTTTTGATTCTTATGGTAACCCGGAAGAATATTTATTGCTCCTGGATCTGCCCATTAGGTTGTATTCAGGATGGGATTGGACTGGTTGGAGCCGCGCGGTCCCGGTTTTCGAGAAAAGTCAATCATGTGATGAAATGGGTGCAGCGATTTGTAGCATGGCTTGCCATAGTTCTGGCCCTGTACTATCGAAATCCGGCACAGTTGAATTATGAGATTTTTGGAGTTTCCCTGAGTCTTACCGGCGCGACTTACCTGTTTATTGCGACAGGAATTTTCTTCATAGCCTCTGCTTTTATAACCAGGCCCTGGTGTAATTATCTATGTCCAATTACACCTGTAGCAGACCATTTTCGATTACTTACGCAGAGTTTGAACAAGAAACAATAAAACAGGTTAAATTATTAAAACACACATCATGAAAATTATTTCATTATCTGAAGTTGAGAAAAAGGAAGTTCATATGGATGGCGCAGTAGGAGCCTGGAGACAACTCCCCCTGGGAAGCGATGATGGAACCCCCGTCTATTCATACCGGGTATTTACCGTTGAACCCGGAGGACACACACCCTATCACAATCATCCTTATGAGCACATGAACTACGTGATTGAAGGTCAGGGAGCACTGGTTAATGAAGCAGGAGAGGAGACCCCATTGAAGGCTGGAGACTTTGCACTGGTTAATCCCGACGAAAAACATCAGTACCGCAATAAGGGCGACAAACCCTTCAAGATGATCTGCGGGGTGCCGAAGGAGTTTGAATGAGATTCAGACTACTGAATTGGAAGAAACAAGCAATCCATTGTCAAACTGTTTGTTACTAGTTCAATACTGTACGAATTTTCTACAATTCCAAATGTAGTTATCGTTACCACTAAAACATTCTTTTTTGTCTTGGTGCTATCTTTGAATTGAATTAGTTTATTCCGAATGTCATTGTATTCCTTCTTATTGATGGTAAATGGAGCATTGTAAAACTTAATTTCACAAAGGTTGATAATTCTGTCATCCCTGTCTATCAGCAGGTCAATCTGGGCTTTGTCATTACACCAGTTGGAATAGATACTGTAGATCTTGTCAACACCCAGTTCTTTCTTAATTTGTTGAATATGTTTAAGACATATTGATTCAAATGTAAATCCTGACCATGATTTATATGTCTGTTTTTGTGATAATCTAGCCCAGGTACCGGTTCCTTGTCCCAGGTTAGGCTCCATAAATTTCAGAAAGAACAGAGAGTATTCATCTGACAATCTGTACAGTGATTCCCGGCTCTTTTTTCCGAATGAAGTATATTGATGGACAAAGCCCGATTCAATCAGTTCATCAAGAGTACCTGAATAAGCCCCTCCACTCCCCAAGCTGCTTTTTTCTAACAATTCATTACGTGTAATTCCTTTTCTTGTTTTAGCAAGTACCCTGGTCATTTTTTCATGAGCTTTTGAATTTGAAAACAGAGATGTGAAAACTTCATGGAATTCATTGACTAGGTCTCCATCATTTTCAAAACACAATCGATCTATATTCTGGACTACACTTTCTCCTCTTTTAATTTTATTTAAATAAAATGGGATTCCCCCGATGGTCATGTAAAGCTGAATAATATCATAGTGGGTCAATCCTATCTTTTTTGATTTCAGGAACTTCTCAGTTTCATTCAGATTAA
>JAOZUK010000879.1 GCA_029938715.1 Bacteroidales bacterium
GTTGCAGGAAAAAAGATGTTTTTTATCCATGGCTATGCTATACCCGACGAAATATACAGGGAGATAACATATATTCATCCAACACCCGGCAACAAAGACAAAATGGTTCAGGCATCACAAACAAAAAAACGGCTCGGGGTTCTCATTGGCGGTTCCGGATTGATCGGTGGTACGCTGGTCCATTACTTCAAGATCAAAACTCCAGATGAGATCGAGATCCGGGCCCCCAGTTCAAAAAAACTCTCCATCAGAAATTCCCAGGATATAAAGGCCTACCTGAAAAACGTGCAGCCGGATTTTGTTATCAATGCTGCTATGGCTGCACTGGACTCGGATGCCCAACTGGCCTTTGAGGTCAACTATCTGGGTACTGTGAACATGGCCCGCGCCTGTTGTGCACTGGGAATCCCCTATATCCACTTGAGCTCTGCTTCCACCCTGCCCAGCGGGAAAAATCTCACCGAGGATGATCATCTTCCCCTGTCTCCGGACTTGAGCAACTATGCCAAGTCTAAACTGATGAGTGAGCGAACGCTACGCTATATGGGGGCAAACCAGGGCTTGGATTATACCGTTATCCGCCTGGCTGTTGTTTACGGTGAGCATGATCACAAGATTCAAGGCTTTCATCGGCTGTTTTTCACCATTGCCGATGAATCCATGCCCTGTCTGTTTACCAAAAAAGGGGTCGCACATTCCTTTACCAACGCCAACAAGCTCCCCTATTTTGTTCACCATGTAGTGGATAATCGAGAAGAATTCAGTGGTGAAACCTATCATTTTGTCGATCCAATACCGGTTGATCTTGATGATCTGATCCTTACTATCAAGTCCTATCTTGAACTCAATACGCCCAGGGAGATATACGTTCCGTACCCGGTCATTAAAGTGGGAAAGTATCTCCTGGAACTACTGGCTAAAGTCCTTAACTGGTTTGGTATCAAGGTTTGGTTGCCACCGGAACTCATGTTTCTAGAGTATTTCTATCAGTCCCAGACCCTGGCCAGCGATAAGCTGCAGGAATCGAGCTTTGTTGATCCCTGTCCTAATGAAACAATTTATACGGTTCTACCCAAGCTGGTCATTTATTACCTGACCCGCTGGGGACACCTCAACCTGATTACCA
>JAOZUK010000880.1 GCA_029938715.1 Bacteroidales bacterium
TCAGTCCGCAATGTTCAATGAAGGCGGGTAATTTTGGTTTTAAAACATATATACATATCAAGCTTGAGCGATGCTCTCTTGTTACTCTCAATTTTTCACAACCGGCAGGCACACCTACTGATGGCATTATCCAAAGTGTTGAAGACGGAAAATATCTTTTTGTTGATCTGCAAGATTGTACATTGATGGGATACAAAGTTTTTGGAGTACGCGTAAATAAAGAAACGGAGAAAGATATTCAATACACCACTAGCGGTGCTGTACAGGCTTATATCCAATTTAAGCAGGAAATACCAGAGGGTTTTCATCGATTAGGACATTGGCCGGTTGACGTTTTTCAATCTATAATTCCAGCCGCTCCGATCAGACATACAATGTCTGTTGAAGAAAAAAGACTTTTCCGCCGTGACATGGTTGAAGTTACTCCGATCAAATGGAAGGGTAGACTTTGTTTGTTGGAATGTAATCGACCACCAAGCGGCGGCAGTTTGAAAGATTATTACATCACTCTGAAAGATTTTGAGACCGATGATGAGCTGGCCCGTTTTGCCGAGGGATACAGCTTGGCTTCAGCCTTTGTACATAATGAGCAATTGTACGTCTTTGCTTCCCGCTACGAAAACTCCAATTGGAATGACGTGACAATGTTTCAATCAGCCGATCTAGTTAATTGGTCTCAAAAGGTTGTTATTGAGCAAGAGGCTGATGAGCATCTATTCAATAGTTCTGTTAGTTCAGGATCTGATGGATTTATAATGGCCTATGAATCGAACGATTCTGATTATCCAGCCTTTACTATTAAATTTGCTCACTCAAATGATCTTGAAGAATGGACAAAGCTTCCCGATGCAGTCTTTGGAACAAATCGCTATACTGCTTGTCCTACAATCCGATTTACTGACGGATTTTACTATCTACTATATTTGGAGAATCGAAATCCTGGCCACTATTATGATACGTTTATAGCTCGCTCAAGTAACCTAAAAAACTGGGAGCGAAGTTCTGCAAATCCCGTGCTCATGCCGGAGGGATTGGACGAAGGAATTAACGCTTCTGATCCAGACATAATAGAGTGGCAGGGAAAGACGATGTTGTTTTATGGTGTTGGTGATCAACTTACATGGA
>JAOZUK010000881.1 GCA_029938715.1 Bacteroidales bacterium
TGATAAGTAAAACAATGGCCAGTATTCCAATCACAAGGGGGATTTTGAGTAGCCATGGGATGGATTGGTCAACCCGGAACCTGGGAAATACCATCCCCACAAATACCGACCAGAAATAGATCAGGAAAGTCTTCAAAATCAGTATCCCCCAGTTGGTAGCACCTCCAAAAAAGAGGTTCATATAGAGCACCGCTTCCACCACATGCAGAATCGCTCTGTTTGTTTGAAGTACTCCCAGGAAGGTGCCATGGTATTCGGTGGGAGGTCCAATGGGAACTTCCTGCGGAGCCATTACTACATTGAAGGGGGAATGCCCCATGGCCCCCAGGAAAGAGAGCATGGCTGCCAGTGTTGCCAGGGGATTGGTCACCAGTGTCCAGTTCTGGATTCCGCCCTGTTGTGCGGCAACGATCTCGGTAATGGAGAGGGTATTATACTGAATGGCAATGGAGAGGATCGCAAGCGTTAAAGGAAGTTCGATGGCTGTAAACTGGGCCAGTCCCCGTGAAATTCCGATGGCAGAATAGGGATGTCCACCTTCTCCTGCACCCAGTGCCATTCCCAGCATCCCGAAAAACATGAAATAGGCAATCAGGATCAGGTCTCCTGTAAAGGAAAAATTGCTCCAGTAATCTGACCCGTAGATCATAGGCATAAACAGGAAAATCCCTACTCCTCCCGATAATCTGAACACCGGTCCCAGGTAGAACATCACTCCATGCGTTAATTGGGAGCGGATACTGAAATTCTTGATCAGGTTGATATAGGGCTGGTACACCTTGATGCCTCTGCGCATCCCAAGCCTGGCGATGATTTTCCTGATGATCCCGGACATGATGAGACCCCAGTTCAGTACGATGAAAAGGCCGATCAGGACAAATGCTATTCTAAGAAATATATTCATAATTAAAACATTAGCATGTAGATGACTAGGGTGTAAATTAGAATGTGAACGAGATAAGTCTGCCCATTGCCTGTATAGATACGTCGAACCGAATCTGCCACCTGATGTGCCACAGAGTTAACGCCATTCCAGAACCCTGTTGCCAACGGCAGAGAGAGGAATCCCAGTGCCTTGTGATAATGTGAAAACATGTTGTGCGAGAAGTGGGTGGTTTCAGG
>JAOZUK010000108.1 GCA_029938715.1 Bacteroidales bacterium
TATCGCGGGAGATCATGTCATAGTTCAGATTTAAAATCATTTGTGCATCATTGTAAGGGTGATTGGCATAGTATTCCGAACCCAGCAACCCTTTCTCTTCCCCGGTCCAAGCAGCAAATACAATGGTCTTCTCCGGCTTCTCACCAGTAGCCATGCAGGCTTTGGCAATGGTCATCACTCCCACTGTTCCCGAACCATTATCATCGGCCCCGTTCCAGATCCAACCATCATGTTTACCCAGGTGGTCATAGTGTCCACCAATGACAATAATTTCAGAGGTATCCTTACCAGGTAAAACTCCCACCACATTGCGGGCCCTGATAATCTTTGAGTCCACCGAAGTTTTTATTTTCAAAACCTTTCCAACCAGTTGTTTGGAGTCTGGTTTCAGTGTGTTTTTCACATCCTCTGCAAACTTTTCCAGATCGATGTCCGATCCTTCCAGTAAAACACTCAAAACCCGGTCCGACACGGTAATCCGGGTCGGATCACCAGAGATCTTATCTCCAGGGAGTTTCATCCTTGTGTTGTAATAGGAGGCCCTGGGTACGTCACCTTCATAGTTACCACTGTTATACCTGAATGGCAGATTATCTGCCCAGTACCGTGTAACATCACTACCCGGATCTACCTCAATTATAGCGGCCACTCCCAGGTCGGAAGCGATCTTGCTCTTCTCTCGATAGAGGCCTCTTGCCCTGCATCCGTTCTGCCCTGCTAATATTATCAGATGCCATATCCCCGGCAGGTTCAAGACCGTACACCTTGAAAAGGCTGGCTATATAATCGGCTGCCATATAGGCACCTGGTTGGCCGGTGGATCGTCCCTCGGTCCAGTCAGAAGCCAAAAATTCCAGCTGCCCCTTGACGGCAGACTTGGTAATTGCATTAAGACCAAGGTCCTTTGTGTTCTGGCTATAACCTGGGTTGGCCACTGAGATAAATGCAGCACTGGCAATAAGCAAGCATACTTTTTTCATGAGATGGGGTATTGAGGTAAATATCAGATTGAAAGCTAAAATAACAAGAAAACAGAGCCTCAACACCCTCACAAAACAGGGATGGCGAAAAAATAGTCTATTTAGACGGGTTCTTAGTCCAAAAGGCAGTCTGAATACACAGCTTTAGAAGCCTACTCCAATACCCACACTGTAGAATGGTTCCCAGCTCTTATAAGGCGACTTCTCGTTTTGCAGAACATCAAACAGCACCTGAGCGATTATTGAACTTCGTTTGCCTACCTTCAGATTATACCCTGCCCCTACCAAAAAGAATGGAATCGTTTCTCTACTGGATTCTTCAAATGCATTGTAGTACTCGTAATTGTACCCGGCATATTCTGCATGGGCATAAAGGCCTCGAAATACCCTTAAACGGGTAAAAATACTGGCCCCATAACTTGAAGAAGTATAGGTCTCTGAATACCTCTTGTCCTGAATATAGTCATACCGGATTTTTGCACCCACAGATAACCTGGGAATAATCTTATATCCAATCATCGGTTCAATTCCGATCATGGTATAACTACCAAATGAGAGGTTTAGATAACCACCGTAATAGAGCTTATCTTTAACCGATTTTTTCTGTTTTGGCTGAGGATCAGGTTGAGTAGCTGCCTGGGCTACAACAGGTTGTTCTGTAATAATTGTATCCTGTGTAATGGTATCCCCGGCAGGAACATCCTGTGAATTTACTGAAGTAATTCCAATGGCGAGAAGGATTAGCAGAAAGGTGAGTTTTTGTTTCATTTCAAAGATTTATGGTAAGTATCAAAAGGTACAATAGCTGACTTTTAAATACAAACAAATTTGAGAAGAATATGTTTATCGGGGATTATTCGCTTCTCATCCAACTTATGAAAGCAAGCTTTCAACGTTGTCTGGAAGAAAATAACCCGCAGCCGTTCGGCTGCGGGTTATTTTATGTATTGCGGAGAGAAAGGGATTCGAACCCCCGGTGCCCGCGAGGAGCACAACGGTTTTCGAGACCGCCCCGTTCGACCACTCCGGCATCTCTCCTGGTGGCTGCAAAAATAGCACTTTCGGGCGAACTACTCACCAAATAGATATATATTTAGCCAATCTTTGAAAAGTGGAAATATATGAAAAGGTGGTGCTACATTTTACAGGTCCTGGTTTTAGTTTTCATCATCAGTGGATGCAATACATCAGATCCCATTATTACCGATGAGACTGCCTATGTTGAATCCATTGAAGAGTGGCAACTCCAGAGGATGGAGCGATTGAAGAGTAAAAATGGGTGGTTGAACCTGGCGGGCTTATTCTGGCTGGAGGAGGGTGAAAACAGTTTTGGATCAGATCCTTCCAACAAAGTGGTTTTTCCAGAAAAAGCGGATGCTTTCTGTGGTACACTTATACTCGATGATGGTAAGGTATTTATGCAGGTGAATGACGGGGTTGAGATTGGAATTGGAAATTCACTGGTCACTCAGGCAGATCTGATTCATGATCAGGCAAAAAATACCACTCACCTGCAGCAGGGCGACCTGGCATGGAATATTATCAAACGGGGCGAGAGATACGGGATCAGGATGAGGGATTATAAGCATCCCCGCATCAACCAGCTGGACCATATTCCCTCCTATCCCATTCAAACCTCATATGTGGTAGAAGCAATCCTCAAACCCTTTGATGAACCCAGAACCATGGTTGTGGCCACCCCAGTGGAGGGATTTACTGAAAGTTATGAGTGTCCGGGCGAATTGCATTTCAAGATAAAAAATGAGGCCCTGGTTTTGTATCCGTTTATCTCAGGGAAAAGCTATTTTCTTGTGATTGCCGATGAAACAACCGGGATGGATACCTATGGTGCGGGTCGGTTTATGTATTCGATGCCCGACTCTACAGGGAGAATCATACTCGATTTTAATAAGGCATACAATCCTCCCTGTGCGTTTAGTCCCTTTGCAACATGTCCCATGCCTCCCAGGGAGAATTTCCTGCCCATCGCCATTGAAGCCGGGGAAATGTCGGTGCACCTGGAGTAAACAGGCCTAATTCCTGAAAGCAAATTTCAAATGTAAGTTATGATTTTGAAGGAGTATTGAACTTCCCGGTAGCCCGGGTTACAAAAGTTGCAAAGGCCACCACTGACACCGAACTTACAGGCATGAGGATGGCTGCAACAATGGGCGACAAATTTCCCGTGATCGCAAAGCCGATACCAATGATGTTGTAGATAAATGAGATCAAAAAGCTGATTTTCACAATGTTCAATGACGTTTTGGTATACCTGATAAACCGGGCCAGTTTCTGAAATTGAGCTGCCTCCAGGACTGCATCGCTGGCAGGGGAGAAATGGTAGACCTTATTTGCGATGGTGAGTGCCACGTCGCTCTGCATAAGCGCTCCCCCATCATTAAGCCCATCACCGGTCATCAGTACCGTATGACCTTTGTCTTGCAAGGATTTAATAAACTCTGCCTTGTCGGCGGGTTTCTGATTAAAAAGCAGATGTTCCTTTTTAAAATAGACAGAGAGGTGATCTGCTTCCGAATCGTTATCTCCTGAAATGAGGAATAGATTAAAATGTGCTTTCAGAATACCCAGGACCTTCTCAAATCCATCGCGGTACTGGTTTCCAATGGTATAAAAACCAATAGATCTGTTATCGATGGAAACATATACTTCAGAGGCTCTTCGAGCAATGTTCTTTTCTGAATTGTTCACATATTCTTGTGATCCGATTTTAATATCCAGCCCCCCCACTCTGCCAAAAATTCCACGTCCCGATACCTCCACAAAATGCTCTGGCTGCTGGTAAGTTACTGTCTGATAAAAATTTACAATGGCATTACTCAATGGGTGGGTGGACTGCTTTACCAGGGAATAGATGGCACTCTTCTCTTCATCAGAAAGCTCAGTTCCTGTGTACTCTATTGTGTTTTCATTGGGCCTGGTCAGTGTACCAGTTTTGTCAAAAACCACGGTATCGATATGTGATAACCTTTCAATGACACCTGTGTTTTTTATATAGAGTCCATTTTTACCAAAAATTCGCATGGTGCTTCCAAATGTGAAAGGGATGGAGAGGGCCAGTGCACATGGACAGGCCACAATCAATACGGCAGTAAACACAAAAATAGCCGTATGGGATTCACCTTTTACCATCCAGAAAGCAAAACCAGCCACAGCAACGGTAACAATGATCAAAGTAAAATATTTGCTTATGTTATCTGAAAGGGTTTTTAGCGAATCGCTTGGTTTCTCATAGGTTCTGTCCTGGTTCCAGAGTTTGGTAAGGTGGCTCTGGCTCACCTCCTTTTTTACCTTAATTTTGATAATCTCTCCCATCTGCCTTCCCCCGGCATAAATAAAGTCGCCCGAATTTTTCATCACCGGGGTCGCTTCGCCAGTCACAAAACTATAGTCGATCCTGCCCGTTCCTTCAACGATGACAGCATCGGCAGGAATAAGTTCCTTATTTCGAATGATCAATTCATCATCCACCTTAATATGCTCGAGCAATACACTCTCTTCAATCTGTTTATTGATTTTGGTTACAGCAATGGGGAAGTATGATTTGTAATTTCGATCAAATGAGAGTGCTTCATAGGTTTTTCCCTGGTACCATTTTCCCACCAGCAGAAAAAAGATCAACCCGGACAGGCTGTCACAGTAGCCCTGACCACCGGTGAAAAGGATTTCGTAACTGCTTACCAGAAACAACACAAATATGCCCAGGGCAATAGGCAGATCGATGCTTACACTCCTTTTCCGGATATTCTTATAGGTGGAGATAAAGTAGTCACTGCCGCTATAAAACACCACCGGGATCACCAGGATATAGCTTAATATGCTTAGTAGGGATTGCAAGTTTTCTTCTAAGGGTTCACCATTAAAATATGCCGGCAGACTATAGGTCATTACATTAATAAAAACAAACCCGGCCACTCCCATCTTATACAGGAGCTTTTTGTATGAATGGCTCTCCTCTTCTTTATCAGAAAGGTTGATTGACAGATCCGGTATATAGTGTATGGATGATAATAGTTCAACCACCTGTCGCAAACTGATCTGAGATTCATCGAAGGTAATATCCACCTCTTTTTTGGTGAAGTTTACAAATGAGAGTTTTATACCATTGCTTAGGGTGTGTAAGTGTTCAAGCAGCCAGATACAGGATGAGCAATGAATGACCGGTATATAGAACTTGACTTTTGAAATTCCTCCTTCAGAAAATGTGATGAGTTTATCTCTTATTTCATCTTGATCAAGAAAAGCATATTTATTTCCGAACTCCGTGGTTTCAACCTTAATACCAGGCGTATCGTCAAGGTTGTAGTAACTAAAAAGTTTGTTTTCGTTCAGGAGTTGGTAAACCGTCTTGCACCCATTGCAACAAAATGGCATATCATTCCACACAACAGGGTGTTTTCCACAGTCGGCTCCACAGTGGATACAGCTATTGTCCACACCTTTCATCGTTATGCAATATAGAAATAGTTACCGTCGGCTGAGGGATGCTCGCTCATGGATTGTTCCTTTTCAAGACTTTTTTCAAATTTATTTTCAATCTTCTCTTTAGGCGGGCTTAAAAACGGGATGCCCAGACTTAATCCACGTAATATGAAAAATATCCCAACAACTACTACCAGTACCGGAATGAGCTTATTGATCTTATTTCGAATGGCCAGACTCATAATATTGCCGGCTAATGAGATGCTTAACATCATGGGGATTGTGCCCAGTCCAAACAATACCATATACATTGAACCCCATACTACTTCTCCGGTTCCAATAGCCCCGGCGATTGCCATATATACCAATCCGCATGGAAGCAATCCGTTCAAGAGCCCAATTAGAAACAGGCTCGAAAACGAACGAATCGAAAACATTTTACCTATGGTGGATTTTAGTTTTCCCACAAATGAAAACCAGCTTTTATCCATGTTGTACTGGTTCTTAAAAAGGCTGGGGAACAGCACAGAGAAAATCATTAATCCCCCCATAATAACGGATACTTTCTGCTGAAAACCAATCATTTCAACACCCTGACCCAACAATCCGAACACTGCCCCCATCATTCCGTAAGTCAGGGTCCTTCCCAGATTATATAGTAGTCCGCCAAATATTTTCTGAGGGACTGTATTTCCATGTAAAGGAAGTGCAATTGCAATGGGACCACACATCCCGGCACAATGAAAGCTACCCATTAACCCCAATACAAATGCAGAAATTAATATGGCCATGTTGTTTTTATACCTTTTATTGAATGTTCACCTGCTTATCCACTTCGTATTTCAATCCTTCCGAATACCAAAACAGCTTAAGTATATACCTTCCTGAAATCAACTGATCCTTTGGAATGATCACTCTGTTCTCCCATAAGTCCAGTGGAAATATTAAATCCTGTTTACTGTCTGAGGGGCGGTACATTAACACGCTTCCTGAATCAATTTTTAAGGCCAGTGATTCTTCAAAATCAAGCACAAGAAATTCATTTTCCAGACGAGTTTGCAGGGCACTATAATAGTTTTCACTTCTGGCAATAACATCCATTTGTTCGGTATAGTCAACCCCTTTGTTATAATAATCTTTGTATACCAGGTTTACATCTTGCTTAAAGGCAAAAACCATAAAGGCTGCCGCCGCCAATAAAAACAGTATTAGAAAAATAAGAATCCCGGTTCCCCAGTCAAATTTCATCAGTGCTCATTTTTTCCTATGGACTTACAAAAGAGGTTTTGTAAGTTTCAATTAATTCATTGTTGCTGTAAATCCCGAATTCGACTTCGGTTTTATCGCTTTTTAACTGTCCTTCTGGAATAAACAGAATAAAAGTTGATTCAAACATGGCCTGGTCCTTTACATCCATTGTGTTGCCAGCCATTTGTATTTCTCCCTCGTGCGAAATCAGGCGAATCTCCAGCGGTATGTTGTCATGTGTCTTATTTACAATTTTAATATTGTACACATTCGAAATCGTATGGTCTGTGTTTTCCTGGTAAAGCAGCCCCGGAGTACGTAATATGGTTGTTTCAATAGCCGGACGAGTTAAAAGTGTGTATATGAAAAATGAAAACAGGATCAGCAGTACTACCGAGTAGGCCCGGTTTCGCACATTCCAGATCGTTTTATGTCCGTGTTGAATTCCATGATCCGAATCAAGACGAATTAGACCAGGTTCTTTTCCGGTAGCCTTCATAACACTGTTGCATTGGTCGATACATGCCGTGCAGTTAATACATTCCAGTTGAGTGCCATTACGGATATCGATACCAGTCGGACAAACGGAAATACACTGACGGCAGTCGATACAATCGCCACTGCTTTTAGCACCACGGGGCTCTCCCCGCTTATAATCGTAACTTACTACGATGGATTTAGAATCGAGTAAAACACCCTGCATCCGTCCATAAGGGCATACCATGGTGCAAATCTGCTCACGAAAAAATGAGTACACCCAATAAAAGAAGCCTGACACAATGAGCATGATCAAAAACCCCGATAAATTATTGCCAATGGGTTCGGCAATGACTTCAAACCACTTTTCGTAACCAATAAACCAGAGTAAAAAAGTATTGGTCATGGCTATGGAGATCATGATGAACAGAGAATGCTTGGCAGTTTTCTTCAGGATTTTTTCTCCCGTCCACGGACCCTTGTCGAGCTTATGCCTTTTTCTGTAATCGCCTTCAATTAAATACTCGATTTTCCGGAAAACCATTTCAAGGAATATGGTCTGTGGACACGCCCAACCACACCACAACCTTCCAAACGTAACTGTAAACAGTACAATAAACAGTACAAAAGAGAGCATTAATAGTGTCAGGATAAATGTGTCCTGTGCCCAAAAAATAGCACCGAATAGGATAAATTTCCGACTGGCTATATCCAACAGGATAAACGGATGCCCATTCACTTTTATAAAGGGTACACCCACAAAGAACAGTAATACAAACCAGCTGAAAACTGTGCGCCGGGTATACCACTTGCCCTTAGGCTTTTTCGCATATACCCATTTTCTGCTCCCCTTCTCATCCATATTTATGGGACGGTCCCTGAATGAAATATCTGTCTCAGACATTAGTTACATATTTCCCCTTGAGGCCCTTTGGCATTTTCAGGGTTTGTTCCTGCCAGGCTCACAATGTAACTTGACACTTTTTGTATTTTTGTATCGCTTATCTGCCCTTTAAAAGCGGTCATCCCTTTTGCCGGGTTTCCGTTTTTAATAATATTAAAAACACTTTGGAAATCGCATCCATGAATCCACGAATCATCGCATAGGTTTGGCCCGATGGCATTACCCTCTCCGTTCATGCCATGGCATGCAAAACAATTCATTTCACTGTAAATTGTTTTGCCCTCCTCCAGATCACCGACATCAGTAAGTAGTATTAAATCTTCTGAGGATTGGTTGGCCAGTTGATATTTAGTATCGTGCTGTAATGATTTTCTGGCATATTCAGCATCCTGAGTATCTCCAACGTCCAGCCAAAAATAGTAAGCCGCATAAATAATGGCAAAAGTAATTGTAATATAAAAAATTGCCATAATCCATGTTGGAGGCGGATTGTCCAATTCCTGAATGCCATCATAATCATGGTCCATTAATTTCTCATCCACATCCCCGGTAGTTTGATGGCTGCTATTTTGAGTATTCTCTTCCATACCCCGATTTTTAATTATTAGGTTCAATTAACTCTTCTGAGCCGTTCTCAATCAATATCGATTTTTTAATTTCATCCATTTCTTTATTCGGCTTTCGCATGGTTCGAATAAAGATTACGACAAAAAGTGTGACAAATATGAGTAAGCCAATAATATAATATATCTGGATTCCTTCAATTTGCTCTAACAAATTACTCACTATTTTCATCGCTGTTGAGTATTAATAAGATGTAACTTGCTAATTGTGTGATCTGTTTTTCGCTGTACTGATCTTTATAGGGAACCATTCCTTTTGCAATACTTCCATTGGCAATGGATTGATAGACGTCCGAAGGCGAGTTTCCAGTAATCCACTCCTTATCGATCAGGCTGGGGAATGTGGCAAAGCCCTCCCCGTTTGCTCCGTGACACACAACACAGGTTTTTGCATAAACCTCTTTGCCTGCATTTAAATCTTCTTTTCCTGTCAGCAATGTAACGTCGACTTTTGTTTCAGCGGAGGAGTCTACCACTACCATTGGAGGAGGAGCAATGTCTCTGCCTAATTTGTGCATGTAGGCAATCATGGCAACCATTTGCCTGGTTGGTTCTATTTCAATATTTGAATTCTTCAGGTCGTCCACAATTTCCTGTGCCTGCCTCATTAAATCATCAACTGCAACTTCGTCGAAACCTTCCGGGTAGGGAACCCCAAGGGTTTGCATGGCCCGGATTTTAGCCGGGGTCAGGTCGAGGTTCACATCTTTTTTTGCAAACCAGGCGTAATTGGGCATGATCGATTGCTCATTCATTTTCTGCGGATCCATGAAATGGTTGTAATGCCATGCTGCATTTTTATACATCGGCCCACCCATATAACCTGCCCGGGCCAGATCGGGACCAGTTCTGCGCGATCCCCATTGGTAGGGATGGTCATACACAAATTCACCAATTTTAGAATATTCACCATAGCGGTCGGTTTCCCAACGGAATGGTCGTACTACCTGCGAGTGACAGGTGTGGCAACCTTCGGAAACATAAATATCGCGTCCCTCCAACTCCAGTGGAGTATAGGGTTTGACCGATTCAAGGGTAGGAATATTGGACTTAATAAAAATCATTGGGATAATTTCTACCGCACCCCCAATTGCCAAAGCAATAAAAACCCAAATTGAAAATCGCACTGCCCTTCTTTCCATCCAACGGTGAACCGTCTCTTTAATAGGATTTCTGGATCCCAGCAATACCAGTGCCGGTGCTTCGGCAAGTTCATTGTTTTCTACAGATCCGGCTTTCATGGTTTTGAAAAGGTTATAAACCATTATCAGGAACCCTATCAGGAATAGAGTGCCTCCTATAATCCGGATGGTATACATGGGTAATATCTGGGTAAGGGTTTCGAGAAAATTCGGGTATGCCAGGAAACCTTCCGGCGTATATTCTCTCCACATTAACCACTGGGTAACCGCTGCCCAATACAAAGGGATCGCATAAATCAAAATGGCCAATGTGGCTATCCAGAAATGGGTATTTGCTAATTTTTCGGAGTATAATTTTGTTTTGAATAGTTTTGGGATAAGCCAGTAGAGCATTCCAAAAATCAAACCTGCATTCCAACCCATTCCCGCAATATGAACATGGGCGATGGTCCAGTCGGTAAAGTGTGTAATCTGGTTTACAGTTTTTAAGGACATCATGGGGCCTTCAAAAGTTGACATGCCATATGCAGTAACGGCGACCACAAAAAATTTCAATACTGCACTATCGCGGACTTTATCCCACGCTCCCCGGAGCGTAAGCAACCCATTGATCATTCCACCCCAGGACGGGGCAATGAGCATAATTGAAAAAGTTACTCCCAGTGCCTGTGCCCAGTCCGGTAAAGCCTGATACAACAAGTGATGCGGCCCAGCCCACATATAAAGGAAAATGAGTGACCAAAAGTGAATGATTGATAATTTATAGGAATAAATAGGCCGGTTAGCTGCTTTAGGAAGGTAGTAATACATTAATCCAAGAAATGGGGTCGTAAGGAAAAACGCTACGGCGTTGTGCCCGTACCACCACTGTACAACGGCATCCTGGGCACCCGCATAAATGGAATAGCTTTTAAACAGAGATACTGGGATTTCAAAAGAATTTACTACGTGCAATATGGCCACACCCAGGAAGGAGGCCAGGTACCACCAGATGGCTGCATAGATATGTTGCACCCTTCTTTTGATAAGGGTTCCAATCATGTTCCATCCGAATACTACCCATACGATTGTAATCAAAATATCTATGGGCCATTCGAGTTCGGCATACTCTTTCGAGGTTGAGAAGCCTAAAGCAAAAGTTACGGCTGCCAGTACTATGATTAATTGCCATCCCCAAAAATGTATTTTGCTTAGAGTATCGTTGAACATGCGTGCTTTGAGCAGCTTCTGCAGGGAATAGTAGACTCCGGCAAAAATTGCATTGCCCACAAACGCAAAAATAACAGCATTTGTGTGCAGTGGTCTCATTCTTCCAAATGTTGTATATTCCAACCCGAAGTTGAAAATCGGAAATGCAAGCTGAAGAGCGATCAGCAACCCAACTATTACCGCAACAACTCCCCAGATAATAGTTGCCAGAATAAATAATTTTACAATCTTATTATCGTAATAGAATTTCTGATTTTCCATAGGTTTTGGCATTAATTCATTTGTTCATCATTCTGAGGCAAATCCTCATCTTCTATAATATCATCATCTTCTATAATATCATCGTCAAATAAAATACGTCTTGATGGAGTTTCATTGTCCTCGAACTGACCATTGCGAACCGCCCATATAAATGCACCTAAAAAAATAAGTGCCGCGAAGAGGCTCACTCCGATCAACAGATAGAAAATATTCATTCAATCGAGTTGTATTATAATTTACTGTACTTTCGAATCTTAATCACCTGGTAGATCACATATCCTATGACTGCCCAGGCGCCTCCGGCAAACATGATGTATGATAAAAGCAACCAGAGGGAGACATTGTCATTGGTAGACCAGAGGACTTCACTCTTGATCAATTTCGGAACCTCTTTCATTTTACCGACCCTGGCCTTCTCCAGGTATACCTCCTTTGCCTCATAATCATCATTCAGTGATACCACGATATTCAAGTATCCCTCTTCATCACCTATAGCATCAGCTGGTATCACATATTCTGCCCTCCCATTTTCATTGGTAGTGGTCCGACCTATTTCAATGTTTCCAAATGCTTTTTTGGAACTGATAATCACCGGTGCATTCACCAAGCTGGTAAATGCACTGTTTTCACCTTCAGTTTCTGCCAAAATCTCCACCGTGGAATTCTGTTCATTGACAGAGGCGAGCAGCTTGGCCTTCACTGCAGGAGCATCCACAAGCAATACTTCTCCTCCCGGTTTGAAATTCTGAATGAAATTAACCAGCTTCCACCTATCATCTTCGGAGATTGATCCCTCAAACGGCGGCATTATCCCTTTCCCATTTGTGATCTTATAGAAGAGAGCACCTTCACTGTTCAGATGCATTTTGTCGGAAGCAACATCTACCGGTATGGGGATCAGCCCCAGGGGATTGTTTTTCCCGGGATCGCCATGGCAGGACTTGCAGTTGACGGTATAAAGATCTTTCCCGGCTTTTACATTATCCAGGGTATAAGGTGATGGATTGGAAACTGCCGATTCGGCCTCGGGGATCACCCAGTCCTGACCCAAAACCAGATGTGCACATGACATAAGCAGCACCACGGGTATATAACTCCATTTTCTATTCATGGCCACTTAGTTTTTAGGTTTTTCTGTAAAGTATTTCTTATCGATGCCTTTCTCCTCGGCATATTCCCAGATGGTGATTACAGGAAATAGTTTTGCCAGCACAGATATAATTAAAATACTGGCAAAGAATGAGAAGAGCATTATCATTACTTCAATACTGGTAGGCTCATAGTGATGAAAGTGCTCGGGTACATTCTGGACCGGTAGAAAGGGGTGTTCCAGGGTGGGAATCACAATTAAATACCTTTTGAACCAGGCCGACAAAAGCACCACCACTGCGATCAGCGTGAGTGGCAGTGGTTTCCTGAAGAACTTCAACCTGATCAGCAGTATGGGTAATACCAGCCCCACTATCTGAACAAACCAGAAGAGGAAGGCATAACCTCCTGAAAACAGTTCACTGAGATGAACCCCTTCGGCCTGTTTCATTTTGTAGACAGGAACCATAAATTCATTGATGTTGAAATAGAGGTAGACAAGGCTCATCAGCACCAGTAACCTGCCCATTTTATCAAAATGGAGATCCTCAAAATACTCATGAAGGCCATACCTTATACGGTACACATACATCAGAATAATGACTGCTGCCGTTCCCGCCACAAAAGCACCCACAACAAAATAGGGCCCAAAAATGGTACTGTCCCAGCCCGGACGAAGGGTGGCAGCGAATAACCAGGAGGTAACCGTATGGATGGAAAGCCCCACCGGAATGATCAGTATCATAAGTATACGAAGGGCATGGTAAACGGTTTTGTATTGTCGATCATTGCCCTTCCAGCCCAGAGCCAGCACTGTGTATAGTTGCATTTTCCATTTGGGAAGCTCTGATCCCATACGGTCGCGCATGATGGCAAGGTCGGGAATCAGTGGGATGTAGAAAAGTAATACCGATATGGCCAGATAGGTCGAAACTACCGTAAGGTCCCAGACAATGGGAGAGGCAAACCTGCCATGCAGAAATACATTAAGCAGTCTGTCGGGGCGCCCCATATCCATCACAATGATAATACCGGCAAGGGCCACAGCAGCAATGGCAATTTGCTCTGCAGCACGGGATACAGGTTTTGCCCAACTTATTTTCAGTAACTGCAGGACCGAGCTGATCAACAGGCCCACCAGGCTTACAGCCACAAAGAATACAAAATTGGCTATATACAAACCCCACGAAACATAGTCCCGCATGCCAGTAACGCCTAATCCATGGTGAAACTGTATGATCCAACCCCATAATCCAACGCCCGCAAATATGATCAGAAAAAAGAACCAGAACCTGGTCAGTTCATCCTTTTTTACTATGGATCTTGTTAAATCGAAAACTATCTTATCCAGTAGCTTCCTCGATTCTTCAGGAGATTCAATTTTATTCATCTGTAAGGTTATTAAGTTCTGTTACACTTGTTCAGCTTCAAAAGGGAAAGCCCTGTCCTTTGGTGGTAAATAGTATACCCTGGGTGCCGTACCCAACTCCTTCATCAAGGTATAAGCAGCTCCTTCCTTTACCAGTTTTTTGAAACTAACAGTCTCCTTTGTGGTTCCATTGGTCACTGCGTCCTCGTT
>JAOZUK010000324.1 GCA_029938715.1 Bacteroidales bacterium
TTAAGTAAAAACTGGAACCTCAGGTTTATGCCTGGAATTAGTTTTGGTTCCAGAGAGATCTATTATTATGAGTATGATCCGGTAACCGGACCGGGAGATGAAGTACGACTGGCAGGTTCAGATAACCCGGTGGCACTGGGGCCGGGGTTCCTCGATTTCCCCCTTCATTTCAAGTACCGTTCTGACAGGGTCAATAATTACAGACCCTACCTGGTGGGCGGCATAAATTTCAGGTATGACATGGCTGCTAAAAAAGCGTATGATGCGGATTCCAACCAATATCTCAGGTTTAAACCTGCAGATTTATATTTGGAATTTGGATTTGGGGTGGATGCCTATTTGAAGTACTTCAAATTTTCTCCGGAAATAAAGTTCGCAGTTGGACTTGCAAATATCATCGCCGATGAGGGAGGACGGGCTCCCTATCCACAGTTTGTGAACTCCATCAATCGGGCCACATCATATCTAGTGATGATTAACTTTCATTTCGAATAGAAGGATCTGTACCGGATTCACCTTCTTATTTCCGAGCATATTACCGCTACAGAGGATGCCACATTAAGTGATTCAGATCCAGCACCATTGGTGGAGAATGAAGGAATTGACAGGCGTTGCCGGATATAAGGATCAAACCGGTCTGACAGTCCGTGAGATTCATTCCCGAACAGAATCATCGGATTTTTGTCCAGGGTGGTCTCATAGATATTTTCCCCATCCAGAAAAGTTCCATACACTGCTTTCTTTTTTATCCCGGGTCGATTCAGGATCTGCAAAATATCTTTATAAATAACATCGACACGTGCTATGGCACCCATGGTTGACTGTACCACCTTTGGGTTATATACATCCACTGAATCTGGTGTACAAATTATGTGACCGATACCGAACCAGTCAGCAGTCCTGATGATGGTTCCCAGGTTTCCCGGATCCCGGATCGACTCGAAAGCCAGTACAGGAGTGTCTGCTAACTCATCTTCATTGAATTGAGGATTGGGAATGTTTACCAGGGCAAGGACCTGTGGAGGGGTGACCAGGTTACTTACTCTCTTGATATCTGAAAGTCCGGCTTCAACCGCTTCAATTCCTGATCTGGCCAGTTCAGTTTGGTTTTGTCCGATCCAATCTCCGGTGGCGAAAAGCAGTTTGATTCGGTGATCATGGCCAGCCTTACCTCCGGCAAGCTCTTTCACAAGTTTTTCGCCTTCTATGATGTACAATTGATTCTTATCCCTGAATTTTTTTTGACTCAACGAACGAATCAGTTTTATTTGTGAAGAAGAAATCATCGCTTGGGTATAATACAAAGATGTAAAAAATAATCGGGTGGATTAAAATTCGTAATTTTACGGTATTAAGAGACAACATTGCGCTTCAGGATTCCATATATACTCCTTTTTATCTTAGCGATTTCTCTCTTTTCCTGTAAAGCCATAAAGTATCTTCCTGAGGATGAATACCTCATGGATAGTTACAAAATCGAAACGGGAAAGGGAGATTATGACAGCAGGCGGTTGAATGATTACGTAAAGCAGAAACCCAATAAGCGAATCATATTCTGGAAGTTTTACCTGGCACTTTACAACCTCTCCTCACCCGAAAAAGAGAATGGATTTAACAATTGGCTGAGGCGGATAGGAGAGCCTCCGGTCATATATGATGAGGACCTTAAAGCAAGATCCTCCGAGCAGTTGAATCTCTATATGCAGAATAAAGGATTCTACGATGTAGAGATTACTGATACGACTATCATTAAGAAACACAGGGCCAAAGTCTATTATAATGTAGTACCAAATCAACCCTACAGGATACGGAATATCAACTATTTTTTTCAGGATGCTACGCTGGCACCCATGGTTCTGGCCGATACCACCTCAAACAAATTCAAGTCAGGCGAACTGTTTGATGTGGATGTACTACAAGAGGAGCGGGTCCGAATTGAAACCCTACTGCGTGACAGTGGATATTTTGCTTTCAACAGGGATTACATCAATTACTCGGTGGACAGTTCTTTACAAAGTCACCTGGTCGATATCACTCTTGATATCAGGAACTATGCCAAACAGGACCGCAACGGCAGAATTACCCATGTGGATCACCCGGTTTTCAATATCAGGAAAGTCTATCTGTTTACCGATTATGAAGCCATGTCAAATGTAGTTGGAGAGGATACTGGAACTGTGGTTCAGAAGGATACTTTGCTTTATGACGGGGTTCATATCGTATATGGTGAAAAGCCCAACATCAGGCCGGGTGTAGTTACTCAAAAGAACTACATCATACCAAATGCACTTTATAATGCTTCCGATGTTCAACGCACTTACCGAAATCTCTCCTCGCTTAGTGCATTCAGAAAAGTGAACATCCGGTTCAGTGAAGTGGAGTCAGATAGCTCCTTGTTAGATTGCGAAGTGATTGTGGCTCCATCTACCAAGCAGGCATACCAGTTGAAACTGGAAGGAACCAACTCAGCAGGAAACATTGGTGCCGCTGCCAATGTGAGTTACCGGCACAGAAACCTGTTTGGCGGTTCGGAGCAGTTCGACCTCTCTTTTAAGGGTGCCATTGAGGCGTTGTCAGAGAATATTTCAGAGGCCGACTCAACCTACTCTGGATTAAACCTGATGCAGGAGTTCGGGGTTGAAGCCAGACTTCGGATTCCCAAGTTCCTGCTTCCCTTCAAATCGGAGCAGTTCATCAGAAAATACAATCCTCAGACCAACCTCCGTCTCTCTTACAATTACCAAAAAAGGCCCGACTACATTCGAACACTTGCCAACGCTTCATTTGGGTATGAGTGGAGAGGAAATGAGAAAACATTGCATAAGGTATATCCCATTGAAGCCAGTTTGATACTAACGCCCTATAAATCTCAGGGATTCCAGGACTGGCTTGATGGAAAATACCTCTTTTACAGTTATGAACCACATCTGATTATCGATACCAGGTACTCTGTGATTTGGACCAATCAGAAATTATTGAAGAATCAGAATTTCCAGGATATTCGCCTGAATCTGGAGACTGCCGGAAACATGTTGTATGCTGGCTACTCCTTACTTGCGCCAGATCCGGGTAATAATAATTACCAGCTTCTGGGTGTGGATTTTGCACAATACCTGAAGGTAGATATCGATTTTAGAAGTTATACCTTCCTCTATGAGGATGTACTCCTGATTCTCAGGGGATTTGCGGGGGTAGGCTATGCTTATTTAAACTCCACAGCCATGCCATTTGAAAAACAGTATTTCTCGGGTGGGGCCAATAGCATCAGGGCTTGGCAGGTAAAAAGTCTGGGACCGGGATCTTATGAGGATCCGGCTAAGTCGGTTTATCCAAACCAGACCGGAGATGTGAAGCTGGAGGCCAATATGGAATACCGGTTTAAACTATTCTGGAAACTGGAAGCAGCTCTGTTTTTGGATGTGGGTAACATCTGGTCGCTATCGGCTGTGGATGACCGGGAGGGTGCTGGATTTGAATTCAACAGGTTCTATAAAGAACTTGCGGTGGGTACCGGTGCGGGCACCCGCTTTGTTTCCAGCTTTTTTGTATTCAGATTTGACCTGGGGATCCCGTTGCGTAATCCTTACCCCATTGAAGGGCACAACTGGTTGCCCAGAAATGCTGGAGTAACCTGGCAGGATCTGACCTTTAACCTGGCCATTGGTTATCCGTTTTGATTTTGGGGTATGTCCAGGTTTTGATTCGGTTGATATTACCATATATTATTTCTAATTTTGGGCTCATTTTAAACCCAATCTATTTTAATATTATTGATCATGTCAAATAAGATTTCAGATGTAGTAAAACCCGGTGTTATCACTGGTGAAGATGTTAAGAAGGTATTTGCTATTGCCAAGCAAAATGAATTCGCTATTCCTGCTGTAAACGTAGTTGGATCCAACTCTATCAATGCGGTCATTGAGGCTGCCAAAGTAGTTAACTCTCCTGTTAT
>JAOZUK010000882.1 GCA_029938715.1 Bacteroidales bacterium
AGAGTGGTGGCCAAGTAGGTGATATCCCAACTCCATAGCTGGTTTGGTGCGTCGGCCTGCAGAGGTTCTGGGCGATTACGAGTGGGAGGTTTTGCCTTGCCCCGGCGTGTTAACTGCTTGGATTCCCGTAATAAACGATAAAAGGTCGATTCGGAAGCAATGTACTGATTCTGGTCTGCGAGAATCGGTACGATCTGACTCGGAGGCAAATTGGCGAATTCCGGCAAATTAACGACATTTAAGATCTTTTCTCGTTCTTGTTCGGTGATCTTGTTATGGGGGGTGCGTTTTTTGGCTGATTGCCCCCTCGCATCGCCTTTCACGTCGCCTTCCCGATGCCAACGCTGGATGGTACGGCATGAGATCCCAATTATCTTAGTTGCCTTTGACAGGCGAGCTCCGGCACTGCAAGCTTCATCAATTAATCCAATCACTTTCGTACGCTCCTCGAGGCTGGTTTTTCGTCCTCTTGATCCTGCCAGAGAAACTGGACTTTTTTTTGAAGGATTAACAGGGCAGCAGCCTCTGCCAGCGCCTTCTCCTTGCGCCTTAGCTCCTTTTCCAACCCTTTAATCTTCTTTGCCTGATTGCGGATTGCGGCACGGTCTTTCTTGGGCAAAAGCGGAGCATGGGCATTCATGCAGATCTTTCGCCATCCTTCAATTTGTAAAGGGAATATCCCTTTACTACGGCAATACTTAGCCAATTCAATCTCATTCAAAGTCGCTGTTTCCAATACGATATTGAATTTTTCTTCACTGTTCAACTGACCACGACCAGTTACTTGTGTTGGAATTTTTCTCTTATGCGCCTTACTGCGCCAAGTATACAAGGTATCTTTGGGAATCCCGGTTTCCTGTACCAGCTCGGGGACTCCGATATTATTGGGTGGCAACATTCGGGCGGTGATACTTTCTTTTAGTTCTTTCGGGTATTGATACATTTGTCGTTACCTCATCAGGTATTGGCGGTAAGAGTTTGATGCCCCGGCCGCAGGAGGCTAACATCCAGTCGCCCTACGGGCTCCTTCCTGTTAGCCTCCTGCGGCCGGAAACTACCTCACCTTAATACGCCCCACAAACTCACACACAACTTTTCACGTTGAGGCGACAACTAT
>JAOZUK010000883.1 GCA_029938715.1 Bacteroidales bacterium
GACCGAAAAGATCATCGAAGCTGACTCCTTTTTGGTTCTCCTGAAACACCAGGTGTTGTTCTTTTAGAACATTGGTTTCATAACGTGTGGTTTCACTTGCGGCTGCTTCTTTAGCTGTTAAATCCAGCTCTTCGTGTTCCTCGGAATATTGCCGTCCAGAAGAGTAATACTGTGGGTATTGCTTCTCCTCCAAAGTTTTCACAAAGAATTCTTTGTGATCCTTTGTATAACCAAACTTTACCGGTTCATAGGTCATATCAATTCGCATTAACTGATCCTTGATCCGTTTGCGACCTTCAATGGCAAATTGCAACATCTCTTCTGTCTCTTCTTGTGTTACTTCTCCATGGGGAAAAATGATCTTCATAAGACCAGAAAAAGTTTTTTGGATACCGTCTCGATCTCTGGTGGATATGGAGCTGAACAGTTCAAGTTGGTCGGTATACATCTGGGAATAATCATGAGCCCTCAAAGATTTCAGGATTTCAGCCAGGTAATCCACTACAAAGCCATACCCTTCTGAGAACATCTCACCACGGATTATATCAACCTCCCATCCAGGGATATAATAATGGAGTCGGTCAAGAAGTGCCGAGTCATGGAATGCTTCCGGCAGTTCATCAAACAGGTCAGAATGTTTAAGCATATACGGAACAGTGTGTTGAGTATTTCCAACGAACACCATAGATGCCTCTGCACCAAGGGTTTCAATACCACGGGAAAAAGATTTGTTGGCCATGTAGTTTTTCATGATGTCTACAAGTGCTTTATCCGGCCTCTTTTTCTTACCTGCAAACTCATCAAAAGCGACTGTATCCCAGTAGCCAACCAAGCCGAGTTTCCCCGTAGTATTATTGACAAATAATTTTGGAACCGTGACTTCACTACCGGACACAAGGATTCCATGGGGTGAAAATTCAGAATAAATATGAGACTTACCAGTACCCTTTGGCCCCAGTTCAATGAGATTATAATTCCTTTCACAAAATGGAATTAACCGAACCAACTGCAACAGTTTACTTCGGCTTCCAAGCATTTCAGGATTAAAGCCAATGGATTGTAGAAGCAGATCTATCCATTCTTCTGTGGTGAATTTCTTCCTTGCGTTTAGGTATC
>JAOZUK010000002.1:0-82958 GCA_029938715.1 Bacteroidales bacterium
TTTCCTTACACTGTGATGTTTACCATCTGCGGGTATCACTTCAGAAGATTGTATGGATTGTCAGAGTTTTGATCCTGGATAAAGGTCAATCGAGTAGGAAGATAGGGAAAATAGGTGAAAACAGTCTACTTTCCCTATCTGTCCTCTCACACCGTGCATACCGTTCGGTACAACACGGCGGTTCCTTAAATTAAACCATTGACAGACTGGTAAGTCTCAAACGGTCACTGGTGACAGAACGGTTCAAGATAGGGCTGTTGGCGGTATGCCATTAGCCTTTTCTTGTATTAAACAAAATTATAGGTGAATTGCCAAGTAAGCCCGGGGAGTTTCACCCCAAGCCTCTCACAGAACTGTACTTGTCCCGGGACAGACTAAGTTACCCTGGTTTCTGACACTGTCTATATAAATTTCGACACCTCGTCGGACAGTTCACTTGTATTCAGCTCCTGTATAAACACCTGAGGTATTTCTTTCAACACCCCTTTTCCCTATCCGCTCAACACCTTTACCCTTAGATAAAAGCACCGTAGGGTGATTTGACAGGTACTCCTGATAGCCCCTGCCGGTGGATCAGTTCTGTAAGTCATTGCGAGAATCTAGGTGTCGTGAGACCTCCTTGTTGCCCTATTTTTGGGTCAAGGCTCGTTCCCTTCAGATAAACCGTGGGTCTTACAGCCCACCATCTTGATTATAGTTCGCTCATTCAGTTATATAGCACAGTGTGCTTCTGTGCCCTGAATGAGGCCTGTGCACAACTAATCCTGTACACAACGAACGGATGCGCCCCATTCCTTTTTTCTAGAATGTCTAAATACTTGGGTATTAGTCAATAGCAAATATCTGTGCCAGGCATCATCTGAATCGAACTCTGTAGAACTCCACCAAGAGCCTTGGACTCCTGGGTTTCTCATTACAAAATCTACTGATTCTGAATATGGATAAATGGAGCCGCCCGGAAGGGCTGTAAAACCACTTGAACCAAAATGGACATTAAATTTTATTAAAGAACGGGACTCCAACCCTTCATAACTCCATAAACCAGCATTGCCTGCCAACTTACTTCCAACATAATCACCTCGCCATCCTAATGTATCTAAATCTTTTGGTAACATACCCAAGGAGGATTCAAGTTCTTTCCAGTCACTATCTGTGGGTACGTGCCAGCCCGAGGGACATAAGTTACCTGTATTTACAGTGTACCAATTGTATAAAGCTCCATACCATTCGCCATACGTTTCCTTGCTATTATCATACCAACCGTAGGCTGGTGTTGAAGATCCAAGCCAATTTGAATTATCTATTACTACCAAATAAATATCAGTTCCATCATTGAATTTAGTAGTTTTCAGGTTTTCGGCCATCCACCACTGGTTTCCTATTTCAACGGTTCGGTAGATGTTTCCCTCTATGTCGTTCACCAGGCTTTTTCTTTGTGTTATCGTGATATAACCTTTTTTAGTTTCAACATCGAAGCCTGTATCGTTGGAGGCAATCAATGTCACCGAATGAAGCCCTTCCCTGGTAAAACGATGAGAAGGATTTTGTTCGGTTGATGTATCACCACAATTATCAAAATTCCATATCCATCCGGTAGGACTGTTGGTTGATTTGTCGGTGAAGTTAACTATCTCACCCAAATGAACTTCAGTTGTGTTTGCTTTAAAGTCGGCTAAAGGGGAACCGTCATCATTTTTGAGGCAGCGGACAGATAAACCGGTTCGCTTGAAAGTGTAGTCCCTGAGCACATGTTTAAAATTGTAGTATAAGTTCCAGTACATAGCGGTTTCGTCAAAAACATCGGTTGCCATCCACCAGGAACCGCCATCACCTGCTCCAGCAAATTCACCTGTAGTAGAGTAGTAGGAACGGTAACCTCCCGGCAAGCCATGGAAATCACTTCTGTTATTGGTGCTTTGGTTGTTTCCCACTGCACCCTCACCAGTACTGATTGTCCATCCACTTGTTGAGGCCAAAGATTTACTAATTTTATTTCCAATGGTTGATCCATCGTAATTATAGCCATTGGCAATAAGGTAGTTTTCCAGTTCCGTCCATTCGGCTTCTACCGGTACATGCCAACCTTCAGGGCATATGCCTTGTATATAACCTGATCCATCATAAGGATTTCCATTAACAGCTGCTGCATAAGTATATAGAGCCCCGTGCCCTATACTTTTATTGTTGTTGTAAAAACAATAGGCTTTGGTAGTGTTATCAGCTGCCAAACTGCCCCATTCTGTATTATCTGTAACATGTGGAATTTCTGTACCATCGGTATAACGGGTACTTTCCAGGTTTTCGGCCATCCACAATTGGTTTCCTATTTTTACGGTTTTGTAAATATTCCCTTCTGTATCTGCAATAGTTCTCTTTTCACTTTCCGTTACAACAATATAATCTGTTTTTGTTTCTGAGGCTTCTTCAGCACTTCTTTTAGCAATTAAAAAAACTGAATATATCCCCGGTGAGTAATAAATATGGGATGGATTTTGTTCTTTTGAGGAATTACAATCGCCAAAATCCCAATTCCATTCTGTCGGTTTTCCTGATGAAAGGTCAGTGAATGTAACTGTTTCACCCATTGCAACCACCGTTTTATTTGTTGTAAAGTTGACTATAAAGGGATCATCATTATTCTTGATACAGCGAACTGAATAGCCATTCGATTTATTGATGTAATGATGGTTCAGGCTGCTAAAATTTGTCTCTAAGTACAATTTATTGGCAGTGGCAATAGAGTCCTCTGCGCTACTCCACCAATTACCGGAAATACCTTCATTCAGGAATTCACCTGTTACATTGCTTCTGAATCCAGCTGGTATGGCATTAAAACCGGTTCTGTTATTTGTTCTTTGATTATTTCCAACAGCGCCTTCTATGTGCTCACTGTTGCTCCATCCACTAGTAGATGCAAGTGATTTGCCAAATTTATTATCTATGGTTGTACCATCATAATTAAAGCCCTGATTAATCAGGTAATTTTCCAGTTCCATCCATTCATCATTGCTTGGAAGATTCCAACCGTTAGGGCATATGCCTTGTACATAGCCTGATCCATCATAGGGATTTCCATTAACGGCTGCTGCAAAAGTATATAGAGCCCCGTACCCTAGACTTTCATTGTTGTAAAAACAATAAGCTTTTTCAGTAGGTAATAAATGTAACCATAGATCGTTGTCTTCTAAAAGTAATATTTCTGTTCCATCAGCATATCTTGTACTTCTTATGTTCTCGGCCATCCACCACTGGTCGCCTATTTTTACTATACTGTAATTATTTTCCTCATAATCCACGCAATTATGAAATTTGGGACTAAGTATTGCTGATGTACCTGCTATTTCGTTAATAATTGTCGTACTTTTTCTACTGTAGAACTCATATGAGATAATATCTCCTGTGGAAAATAACATGATATAAGAATCTCCACTGATACTTTTTAATTGGTTGTTAGAATTATTAAACTCGTTGTAACCTAAAAAACTAATACTATTATTGCCCTGGCCATTTAATATTACTTTGGCGTTATAACAATTATCCCCGGCCAGTAGGTGTACAAAATACACCCCATGCTGTTTAGCTGATATGGTAAATTGATTAATCCCTTGAGAGATATTAAAACCTTTTTGTGCCAGTACCCTTCCGCTGATATCATAAAACTGTATGCTAATTTTCTGGGGTAATATGGAAGGATAATTGATGATTACCACATTTCCATCAGATGGATAAATAACAGGTAATCTACCTCCTTCGTATTGAGATGTATGTATCCCCGTTGTAGTTTTACGTAAAATAAGTGAGGCGTCACCTGGTATTTTTATTGATTCACCAGTTGAAAGGTTTGTGGCTATAATCGAATCAATTACTGCTTCTCCGCCATCAAAGCTAACTTCAAAATCCTGAGAATTTACTTGGCAAACGGATAGAAATAAAAGGACTATGATTAATAAATTTTTGTTCATGACAATAATATTTATATGGTCGTTTCCTGTTGTATCTTCCATCTAAAGTCAAACCTGTCCTGTCTCCTTTTTTAAAATTCATCTATACTAAAGCAGAAGCCAGATTTTGAACTTGTTCTAGTGTTTCTTTATAAGTAGTTCCTTCATGTTTCACCTGTTTTTTCCCACCGGTAAACGTTGTCTGGATAATATGCAACTGTAGTTTCATTAAGTTCAATTAAGTTTCATATTAGTTAATTTTAGGGGTAGTTAACAAGTTACGAAACAACAGCCTAACAAGCAAAAATGTAGTGCTTATGACAAGGGAGATTCCCCTAGACAGATTATCGATTTCCCAATTTACCTTAAATCAGTCTTTATAAAACTTTGTTTATATATTATCGTTGGCTTTCAAAAATTTGGACAAAAAAAAGCGAATGACCTTTAATTGTCATCCGCTTTTCCCTGCTCCTCAGGTAGGACTTGAACCTACGACCTACGGATTAACAGTCCGCCGCTCTAACCAACTGAGCTACTGAGGAGTTTTCCAGCTATCTAAACTGGGTTGCATTAAGCGGTGCAAAAATAGATGCTTTTAACCAATAAAACAATACATTTTGAAAAAAACCTTTGCACTGGATTTTCCGTATAATTCTCCTGTCTCTGAATAATTCTATATTTGCATTTAAATTCAATAGAATATGGCAAAAGTACTGGGCATGGGAAATGCCCTTGTGGATATCCTTACAAGGATTAAAAAAGAGGAAATTCTTAATGATTTTGGACTGCCCAAAGGCAGCATGACACTGGTGGACCTGGACACCTCTAACTATATACATGCTGAAACTACTGGAATGCCCAAAACCAAAGCTTCCGGCGGATCTGCGGCCAACACAATCCATGGACTGGCTCATCTGGGTATAGAAACCGGATTTGTTGGGAACGTGGGCGATGACGATCTGGGAAAATTCTTCAAAAAGGATATGCAGGTCAATAAGATTACTCCTATTCTATTTAAAAGCATGCACGAAACCGGGCGCGCCATGGCATTGATCTCTCCAGATTCGGAGCGAACATTTGCCACCTACCTGGGTGCCGCTGTTGATCTCTCGGCAGATGATATTTCCCATGACATTTTTGAAGGATATGATTATTTCTACATTGAAGGATATCTGGTTCAAAACAAGGAGATGTTCGAAAAAGCCATACGCCTGGCCCGCAATGCCGGACAAAAGATTTGTCTGGACCTGGCCAGCTATAACATCGTTGAAGAGAATGTAAGCTTCTTCAAAACCATCATATCAAAATATGTAGACATTCTTTTTGCAAACGAAGAAGAGATCAAAGCACTAACCGGAAAGACCCCTGAGGCTGGAGCCAATGAGGTAAAAGAACTGGTGGAGATTGCTGTAATAAAGATTGGGGCAGAGGGATCATTTTGTGTTTCAGACCAGGGAACCATCAGAATTGGTGTCCGCCCTTCGAATCCGATCGATACTACTGGTGCAGGCGACCTGTACGCTGCTGGCTTTATTTATGGACATATTAAAGGCCTCGACCTGGAGACCTGTGGAAAGATGGGAGCTATCCTGGCAGGCAAGATCATTGAGCTGTTTGGAGCAAAGATGGATGAGTCACTCTGGGAGAATCTAAGAAGAGAAATTCAATCCCTGGAAGATTAAATAGCCCGGAATTTTATCAGGTAACCACCGAACTTCCGGATATTAATCACCCTGTCCTCATTGAATAGCAGATACTGGCCTTTTATGCCGGTCAACCTTCCGGAAACAATGGGATCTTTATCAAAATTGAGACTCTTTATCTTTACCGGATACTCCGATACAGGATATTTCAGGTCCATTACCTGATTGTTTTCTGAGAGAAAGCCACTTAATTCTTCCGGCATTAATCTTCCCAGTTTACCCTTCTCCTTAACCAGATCCACCTCACCGGATTCTGAACCTGAAAGCATTTTTCTCCAGTTGGTCTTATCGGCTATATGAGCCTTCATGGCCACCTCGATCAATCCGGCTGTATACCTATTGGGAGTCCTTGCCAGTTCAATGGCTCGAACTGCCCCCTGGTCGATCCACCGGGTAGGTACCTGGGTATGACGCGTCACTCCAACTTTCAATCCACTTGTTATTGAGAGATAGACCACATGCTCATTGAGACAATGCTGCTTTGCATATTCCATATCACGGGCCACCCCATCCTGAGCCCTGCAGAGCTCAGGTCGCAGTACGCACTCTTCAGTTTCAGGTGCTGTGGTAAAACAGGGGTAACAAAATCCTTGTGCAAATGATTTCTTGGTCGAACGGCCACACTTTATGCAGTTGATGGAACCCAGGTATTCCATGCTTATTTCATGGCCAATCCATCTATTCATCTCCATTTTCTGGATTCCAAGAGGTAAATTATAGAGAATTACCTCTCCATGCTGAGACTCCATTTTTCTAATGTTTCCGGTCATTTCCATAGAAGCAAGATACAAAATTTCAAATTAATTCTATTTTTTTACTACTATGTATTGCATGGTATTAATATTTTTTCATATCTTTGTAATGTAATATAGCTTGCATTAACATATATTATGAAAAATATAGTATTATATAAAATAGTCTTGATGGCGGGGATGCTGATGACAATCACCATTCTTAACGGACAAAAACCGACCATCAGCCTATTGCCCTCTTCTCATCATTATATGCATCCCGAAGCGATGATTGATACCAGCATTACCAGCGACTCCCTGGCGCAGTTTTTCCCCTGTCCCCTGCCTCAGTTTAATGAAGATGATATATTAAAGGCAGATCCTGTCAAAAAAGTGCGCCGTCAGATTGGACCAAGCTTCGATTCAATTTTTAATAAAGAAGAGGCCCGAAGAATTTCAGGCGGAATTGGATCAAATAGCTTCCCTCTGTATATGAAATATTTGAATCCCATTAAACTCTTCATTCACATAACCGCATTAAAATAGATACCTATGAATATTGAAAACGCAAAAGCACAGATGCGGAAGGGAATACTGGAGTACTGCATCTTATCCATCCTGGGTAAGAAGGACCTGTATACCACTGATATCATCAATGCTTTAAAGGAGAACGACCTGATTGTGGTCGAAGGAACACTGTACCCGTTGTTAACCAGGCAGAAAAATGCCGGATTGCTTCATTACAGGTGGGAAGAGAGCACCCAGGGGCCACCCAGAAAATATTATGCACTGACCGAGCTGGGCCGTACATACCTGAAAGAGCTAGACGAATCGTGGGATACTCTCATAAACTCCGTAAAGTCAATAAAGAACATTAAATAGCCATATACCATGAAGAAAGCGATTAAAATCAATTTAAGCGGACTCATCTTTCATATTGATGATGACGCTTATGAAAAGCTAAAAACATACCTGGATACCATAAGCAGACACTTCTTAAATAAAGAGGAGAGCAAGGAGATTGTAGATGATATTGAATCCAGAATTGCAGAACTGTTCCAGGAGAAGATCTCTGAAGAGAACCAGGTGATAACCGTGAAGATTGTGGATGAGGTGATCGATATTATGGGCAATCCCGAAGACATTGCTGACTCTGGTGAGGAGTCGGAAGGGAAAGGGACCTTTCACGAAACCTACAGCAAAAGTAAACGACTATACCGTGATTCGGAAAACTCTGTCATAGGAGGTGTTTGCGGAGGACTAGCTGCCTATTTTAATGTGGATTCTGTTATTTTTCGGCTTCTGTTTGTCATCTTTTTCTTTGCCGGAGGAGCTTCCATTTTGGTCTACATTATCCTGTGGATCGTACTTCCACAGGCAGTGACAGCGGCTCAAAAACTGGAGATGCGAGGAGAAAAGGTAAATGTCTCGAACCTGGAAAAAAAAATTCGTGAAGAATATGACAGTGTAAAAGACAATGTCAAGGAAAATGTTTCAAAAGCAAAGGAAAGCGTTTCCAGGGCAAGAGATTCTGAAACCTACCATAAGACAGAAAGGGCCGCCTCGGATTTTTTCGGGGTTTTGGGAAAAATACTTCTGGTGTTCGTTAAGGTCATCTTAATAATCATTGGAACCAGCCTGGTTATTGCAGGCATTGGGCTTCTGCTCGGATTAATCGCCCTTCCATTTGTTGGAGTACATGTATTTCCGTTCGATTCGTATAGTTTTTCCCTGGGTGATATACTTATTCCCTTTACTGATCCTGTATCAGTTACACTGCTTGTGATCTCCATCACTTTACTAATCCTGATCCCCATTGCTGCGATGATCTACGGACTGGTAAAGCTGATTTTTAATATTAAGACAAGGAACCGCGGACTCTCCCTAGGTGCAGTAACCTTATGGGTAGTAAGTCTGTTGCTGATTATCGGCATAGTGGCATTTGAAAGCAGTCACTACTCCGATTTTGGAAGAGATTCACTCTCACAGGAGCTCAGGATAGATTCTGATACTCTATTTATCACAATCAATGAGGAGCAGCAGGATTATCTGGATGACGAGTCTCTTATTGATCTGGACGAGAAATGGTATCTACTTGAAGATGCAGATGCATTCTACGGACGTCTTGATCTTGATATAGAAAAAGCAAATGGCGATTATTTTATAATCGACATTGAGAAAGAATCCAAAGGACGCAACAGGGATCAAGCTAAAGAGAATGCATCCAACATTGATTACAAATTCAGGACCAGGGGGAATACCCTCGAACTGGATCCCTATTTTTCAGTGGACCTTGAATACAAATGGCGCTTCCCCAGGGTCGAAGCTGTGGTAAGGATTCCTGAAGGCAAAGTGGTTGTGCTCGATCATCAAACCAGGGACATTCTGGAGGGTGTTCGCAATGTGAATCGCCTTTCTGATTGGAATATGGCAGGAAAATCCTGGATAATGACTGAGGAAGGGTTAGAAAAAATTGCAGAATAATTTTATTATTTTGTATATTCGCACCCGGTTTTCGCAACCGCTTTTGACCCGTGGTGTAACTGGCAACACATCTGATTTTGGTTCAGAAGAGTCCAGGTTCGAGCCCTGGCGGGTCAACAGAGATTAATTTTAAACCCTTCTAGCATAAAAAGCTGGGAGGGTTTCTCTTTTTCCGGGGACTCTGGACTTGATAAATTCATGAAGGTACAATTGAATATTGTATTAGATTTGTGCAAAGAGCTTAGCTGCGATGTTAAAAAGAGCTATTTACCTGATCATATTTCTGCTTATTTCAATTTCTGCCGAAGCACAGGTTAATTCATACGTGGGAGGAAACATTCAGGGAAATTACTCCTGGATCAGGGGGGATGAGCCCACTTTTAGTCCGGGTTTTGGGGCGGGCTTCAGCTTTGTATACTGGGAGTACGAGTACTGGTTTTTTAAAGTCGGGGTTGACTATCACCTTAAGTCGTCTTCCATATTAGATTATTCCGATGTATATGATGTGCCTCCTAAGTATCCTGATGACAAAATCAGAATAAGTTATACTGAAAATTCCGTTGGACTTCCTCTAACATTCTATTTCCGTCCCTATGAATCGGGTGCCAATGCACTTCTGTTGGCAGGTACACTGGAAATGATGGTGGTCGCCTCATTGAAAGCTAACTCTGATGAGTATGGAGAACTGGTTATTCCGGGTGGAGGCGCACGGACCTGGGTAAAATCCAATGTGGGATTAGGCGTTGGGTACCAGAGGCAATTTGAGAAGTATACCTACCTGAATATTGTTGCCTCCTACAATATTGATCTCCGCGCCGAACCAGCCTTCAACTCTATCACACTTACAGCCGAACTTATCTTTGGGGTCTATTGATGGGGATTCCCTGCTGGCAAAACCATAATCCGGTGGGTCTTCAACTCTTTTCTAAGCTGCCTGGATGATCCTTTAGTAACTCTGTCAAGCGCCTCCCAAAACCTGTTGCTGTGATCGCGATGCAAAGTATGCACCAGCTCATGCAGGATTACATAATCGGAAAGGTGATCGGGAAGCATCATTAGCCAGCTATTCAGATTGATGCTGTTTTTGGCAGTACAGCTACCCCATCTTGTTCTCATTCGCCTGACTTTCAACCCGGAATATTTGAGCCCATGGGTATCAGCAAGTGCAGAAACCCTTCCGGGCAAATAGGTCTGTGCCTCCGTAAGGAGTATCCTCCAGAGGGCATCCTCTGCCGATTTATCCTTCTCCCTCAACCACACTGGAATCTTTTTGTTCCTTATAGTTATAACATCACCGGCTTCAGGCTCTCTGAACTGACCAGCGTCCCGGTGAATCTTGGTGAGTTTTGCAACAACCCAGCTCCTTCTGGTCAAAAGAAATTCCTCTGCCCTCCTTAAACTTACATATCCAGGAACAGTCACCCTCAATTCTCCCATCTGATTGATTCTGATAGAAAGATTCTTTGCCCTTCTGTTTTTTACGTAGCTAACCTCACCAAAGTCCCTGTAATAAACAATATTTTCTCTTTTATTCATTCAGATTTAAACGATATACATAACTTTAGCGTTCATTTTAAAAGAAATATAATGATCCGACGAGCAACTGCACTATCCATCATACTTTTTATTGTGCTCCTTTCTGCCAGGGCTCAGCAAGCCTGGTCGCTGGAGGAGTGCATTCAGTATGCCATGGATAACAACATCCAGATCAAGCAATCGGTTCTGAACACCGAATATAACCAAAACCTTCTGAAACAGTCAAAGATGGGTCAGATTCCCAACCTGAATGCAACCGGGAACTATAACTACGCCTGGGGACGGGTACTGGATCAAACAACCTATCAGTTTACAGAAAATCAGCAGTCCAACTCTATCAGCCTGGGGTTTAGCTCCTCTGCAAATCTCTTTAATGGCCTGCGGGTGAGGAACACCATCCTTCAGAATGAACTCAATCTAATGGCTAGTTATGAAGATGTGGAAAAAATAAAGAATGATATCTCTCTGAATATTGCTGCAGGCTATCTTTCCATTATGTTCAACAGGGAGCTCCTTGCAGTTACGGAGAGTCAGATGGAAATTACCGGTCAACAGGTTGAGCGAACCGGGAAAATGGTGGATGCAGGAAAACTGGCCAGGGGTAATCTCCTGGAACTGCAGGCTCAGTATGCTTCAGAAGAACTTAATCTGGTTAATGCGGAGAACCAGCTGGCCATCTCCCTGCTCAATCTGCAGCAGATGCTCGACCTGCCTATCGATACTGCTTTTGATCTAGTCATACCGGAGCTTGCAGACCCTGACGAAGATCCCATGCTGATCAATGCACTGGAAGTATACCGGATCGCCGAAACATCAATGCCTGAGATAAAGAGCGCTGAGCTGAATATGGAAAGCAGTGAGCAGGGGCTCAAAATTGCGAAAGGAGGGAGATCTCCACAGCTATATGTATCGGCCAATTATAACACTGGCTACTCTGATTTGCGGGAGCAGGCCGTTAGCTTCAACGAAGGCCAGCGCATTCCCATTGGAGAAACTGCCAGCGGAGAAGCGGTCTTTACCTATCCTCAGGATATACCTGTTTATGGGGCCTATCCGTTTTTCGATCAGATCGGGGATAATACCTCCGCAGGAGTAGGACTGGGACTTTCAATACCCATTTTTAACGGGTGGCAGGTAAATGGCAACATTGCCAACTCAAGGATAGCCCTTGAGAATGCCCAGCTCAACCTGCAGAGCCAGAAGCTTGCACTATATGCCACCATCAACCAGGCATATGCAGATGCCATTGCAGCACTTAAAAGTTTCAATGCTTCAAATCAAGCACTGGTATCCATGGCAGAGTCCTTCAAATACACTGAAAAGAAGTTTGAGGTGGGATTGGTGAATACGGTGGATTATAATGTATCGAAGATTCAGCTTACCCGCACACAATCAGATTTACTTCAGGCCAAATACGATTTTATTTTTAGAGTAAAAATCCTTAATTTCTACAAAGGAGAACCCATTACACTTTAACTCTGCCAAAACACAAAACTTTTACCAATGAAACTAAAAAAATTATTAATCATCATAGGAATTCTCTCAGTTGTACTGGTTATAGCATTAGGGATAAGTAAAAAACAGGGATGGATCGGAAATGAAGGATATCTGAAAGTAGCCATCGAAAAAGGGGCAGAAAGGGAGATTGTAGAGATCATTACTGCCAATGGTAAGATTCAACCTGAGACTGAAGTAGCCATATCGCCCGATGTATCTGGTGAAATCGTGGAGCTGGTTATCAGGGAAGGAGATGAGGTGGTAAAAGGCCAGTATATGCTTAAAATAAAACCAGAAGCATACCAGATGGCCCGAAACCGGGCAGAGGCCAGCCTGAACAATGCCAAAGCCAGATTGAAGCAATCGGAAGCCCGACTGCAGCTAGCCCATCTGGATTACAAACGGACCAAAAAGCTTTTCGAGGACCAGGCCATATCTGAGTCTGAGTTTGAAACTTCTTCAACCAATCACAGCACTGCAATGGCAGAAAAAGAGGCAGCTGAGTATTCGGTTCAAAGTGCCGAAGCTACACTGGATGAAGCCGACGAAAGCCTTACCAAAACTTCTATTTACGCACCTATGGCAGGTACAGTTTCGTCCCTTTCAGTGGAACTTGGAGAACGTGTGGTAGGAACTTCGATGATGTCTGGAACTGAATTGCTACGGATTGCAAACCTGAACCGCATGGAGGTAGAAGTAGAAGTAAATGAGAATGACATCGTTCGAGTAACCTATCTGGATACAGCGCTTATAGAGATTGATGCATATCCGGATACAAGATTTATGGGAGTTGTATCAGAAATACCTGTCTCTGCAAACACTTCCGGTGTAACCACCGATCAGGTAACCAACTTTATGGTGAAGATATTCATGCTGCCCGAATCTTATGAAGATAAGATTTCCGAAACCAATCCATATCCTCTGAGACCGGGAATGTCGGCCACTGCCGATATTCAAACCGATCGCAGAACCGGAGTCTATTCCATCCCCATACAGGCAGTCACCACACGTTTGGATACCACCGGAACAGCAGCTGATAAAAATGAACAGCAAATAGGCCAGGTGAGCTCCGATGGCACTGTAAGTAATGTAACGATTCCTACTGAAGTTAAATCCACAAGTGATGAACCCATGGTAGTGGTATTCATAGTATCAGAGGGAAACGCATGGATGAAAGAGGTCAAAACCGGTATTCAGGATAACAATTACATTGAAATTACCGAAGGACTCGATCCAGAGGATGAGATGGTTGTCGCGCCCTACTCGGCCATCTCAAGGCAGCTGAAGAACGATTTGGAAGTGGAGGTGGTCTCTCAGGAGGATCTTTTCCAGGGTGATAAAAAGAAAAAGAAGTAACAACCCATGAACATGCCTTTGATCCTTCATATCGAAACAGCTACAGACATTTGCTCAGTGGCAATTTCAAAAGGGGATCAACAACTGGCTTCTGCCGAGAGTGGGCCCGAACGGTCCCATGCCACACTTCTTAATTCCTTTATAAGGAAGTGCCTGCATGAAAGTAATAAGGTGCTTGATGTGATCGATGCAGTAGCTGTGAGTAAAGGGCCGGGTTCCTATACCGGATTAAGGATCGGGGTCTCTACTGCAAAAGGAATTGCTTATGCGCTTCAAAAGCCCCTCCTCTCTTCTGGCACTCTCGAAAGCATGGCCTTTGGGGCAAGCTCTCACAGGGACATTCAAGATCTGATCCAGAAGTACGACTCCGGATTAATTCTTTGTCCAATGCTGGATGCTCGGCGCATGGAGGTGTACACAGGGTTTTTTACCCCGGAGATTATTCTGGTCAGAGATGTGGCAGCTGATGTTGTGGACAAAGAGAGTTTTGGCGAGATTCTTGAAATGAATCATGTTTGCTTTTTTGGGAATGGCGCTGATAAGTGTGAACAGGTGTTGAAGCATCCCAATGCCCATTTTATCAAGGGATTCAATCCATCCGCTTCAAACATGATCAAACCAGTTCTGAAGCGATTTGAAGAACAACAATATGAGGATGTGGCTTATTTTGAGCCTTTCTACCTGAAAGACTTCATAGCCACCACACCTAAAAAGAGGGTGTTATAACTTCCCACAGTAGGAAAGTATTATATTGATATATTTACACATAAATTAGTGAGATGGCAACAACATCAGATTTTAGAAATGGATTGTGTCTTGAGTATAATAACGACCTCTATACCATCGTACAGTTTCAACATGTAAAACCTGGCAAAGGCCCTGCATTCGTAAGGACAAAAATGAAAAGTCTGACCTCTGGAAAGGTAATAGAGAACACGTTCTCGGCAGGTGTAAAAGTGAATACAGCCAGGGTGGAAAGAAGGCCCTATCAGTACCTCTACACCGATGATCTGGGTCTTAATTTCATGCACCTGGAAACATTTGAACAGATATCCATACAGGCCGAAATGATTGAGAATGCAGATTTGATGAAAGAGGGTCAATCGGTGGAAATTGTGGTGCATGCTGATACAGAAACTCCGCTTACTGTTGACTTGCCTCCATTTGTTGAACTTCAGATTACCTATACCGAACCTGGTGAAAGGGGAAATACTGCATCCACCTCGGCACAGAAACCAGCTGAGCTCGAGACCGGAGCTAAGATCATGGTGCCTCTGTTTATCAATACAGATGAAGTAATCAAAGTGGATACACGCGACCGTTCCTACTCAGAAAGAGTCAAAAAATAGTTGGCAGGACCAACAATAAGATATGGGCAAATTCTCTGAAAACAGGCTGAAACTATCCACATTTAAGCTAAATGCTTTGCTGGATATCACTCTGGCCATAAACGATAATGTGTCAACCACCGAGCTCATACGCCGGTATGAAAAAATGCTCACTGATGACCTTGATATCGGGAAGGTCATTGTATTGAAGTTCTCAGATAAATGGGAGTGTCTTCTGAACTCTGGCTTTGGAAACCAATTTTTCCAAAAAGTAGACATGAAAAGGGATCTCCTTATTTACGATGAGATCTCTTTTATTACTTCCGAACCCCAGCACTTTCCCGAGCTGGTGGATATCGTAATTCCTGTGTCACATAAAGATCAGTCCATCGCGTTTGTTTTGATAGGTGATATCGAAGAAGAGGGAGAGGGAGTAAGTCCGATCATTAAGCATCTCAGGTTTATTCAGACACTCTCAAACATTATAACTGTTGCCATCGAAAATAAGAGGCTGTTCCAGGAGTCACTTCGGCAGGAGGCATTGAAAAGAGAGATGGAGCTGGCAAGTAAGATGCAGAACATGCTGATCCCTGCCAAGGAGAGGCTTCCCTCCAACGAGTTTATCAACATGAAAGCTTTCTATCACCCACATTTTGATGTGGGTGGAGATTATTACGATGTAATCCAGCTGAGCAAGGACGAGGTTGGATTCTGCATTGCCGATGTATCAGGGAAAGGTATTTCGGCAGCCATCCTGATGTCCAACTTCCAGGCAAACCTGAGGGCCCTTTTCTCTGCCGAACAGGGACTTACAGAAACACTTAAGCGACTCAATGAGAGGGTAATGAACAGTGCTAAAGGGGAGAAATTTATCACTCTGTTTATAGCCAGGTATCACTTTAAAACCAGGGAACTTGCCTATGTAAATGCAGGACACAATCCCCCCTTGTTGTATTCCCTTAAGTCGGGTGAACTAACTCAACTGGGAAGTGGTTGTGTGGGCATGGGAATGCTGGATGAGCTTCCCTTTGTGAATGAAGCAATTGTAAAAATGGATGAACCTGCCAAACTTTTCTGTTATACCGACGGTTTGGTAGAGGTGATCCAGGACTCAGGGATTGAGTTTGGAACCGAGAACCTTGAAAAGGAGCTTACCAACTCCAAATCCCTGGAGGAAAACATCCAGACCATCATTGATAACCAGGAAATTATGGAAGGTTCAGCAGCGATTTTCGATGATATCTCTATTATAGGTGCAGAATTTCCCGGTGCACCCAATTAAGTTAGGTAGTTAATTCCTCTTTTGAATTCTCTTCACGGGTATCCCTGTGGTAAATATCCATGGCCACCAGCATGGCAGTGTAACCCCAGAAAAGAACAGATATCTTATCGGTATCCAGGAAATTGTTTAGTAATCCATGAAAATAGTATGAGGAGAGCCCTATAAGTATAGCGAGGGAGAAGATCCTGATGCTTCGCTTTTGTGAAGTATAGTATACCCGAATCCCCGTTACTAAAGTAGATCCAACCACAAGAAGAATACTCACTAATCCAAAAATACCAGCTTCTGACAATGGTCCAAAATATTCACTATGGGCAGTACCCATGGTGCCAAAATCGGTACTGATACGGGTTTTCTCATAGGAGCGTTGATAACGGCCATACTCAAACTGGTAGGTTCCCGGGCCAAATCCAAAGAGAGGTTTATCCTTCCACATTCTTAGGGCACAGCTCCAGCGATTGATTCGCTCCAGGTTGGACTGGTCGGTGGAAATATTGGCCATTGATTGCACATGTTCAGATAACTCTCCCGAGGATTCCACTCTGTTCTGCTCCAGCTCCACCATAATCTGACTTCTAACGGAGAAGAAAAATGCTACCACAATGATGGCTCCAACCAGCACTATCTCAAACCTGATCTTCAACTTTAAGATGGCCCAGACACCCATGGAGGCAAGGATACTGATCCAGGTAGCCCGGGTGTATGATACCACTGTGGCAAAGACAATCAGTAAAATGAGCAGCGACATCAGGAATCGCATATTGCCATTTTCTCTTTTGATAAGGAAAAAAAATCCGACCAACACCGGTATTACAAATCCAAGGGTTGCTCCATAGGAGGTATGATCCTTGTAGAAAGGCAGGGATACTCTATGAGCCATTACCTGGTTATTCAGTCCATACTGAGCGTGGTTGATCAATGTAAATATGACCACCCCTGTAAATGCAATGATAAACAGCCAGGCATACCTGTGCATGTTCTTCTCCTTTTTGAAGATCTCTGTACCCAGCAGATAAAAGCCCACAATAAACCATAACCTGGTAATCAGGAATTTAAATGAGACCAGCGGATCAGTGCTGGTAAGGCTCACGATGAATAACCAGGCCAGGTGAAAAAGAATAGCCAGGGTAACAGGATGTTTTAACACCCTGAGATCGATCCGTTCTCCCATCAGATACTTCAGCATGTATAGCAGGAGTAAACCTGCCAAAAGGGGTTCGGTGGGAAGATACATATCTATGACAAGTCCCTCCGCAAGCCTGCTTAGAGGAACGGAAAGGGGTACAAAAAAAACAATGGTAAGCAGATACTTATCTACAGCCACCAGTGCCAGAATGACAAAAAGTAAAAAGGCCGGAAGTAAGGGAACGTAAAATATTTCCATCCACAGCATCACAGTATTTAATGCGACGAACGTGAGAAGGCCCCCCCACAGCAATGCCTTTGGGTACTTTTCCTGAATTCTGGTGATCATTTTTCTTCCTGTATGGATACTCTAACCTTCACATTATCAATGAGTATCAGTACAATCAAAGCAAATAACAATGATGCAAAAGTAGAGGCAATTACAATCAGAGATTTATTGGGGTATGCTTTCTTTTCAGGAACAAATGCCCGCTCCACAACGAACTTATGGGCCATCACCTGCTCTGCCTCCATCATGGCCTCCCTCAATCTCCAGTTCAGTCCGACCTCAACTCCGGCGGCATTTCTGATCTGATCTGTCATCATCTGGTATTGGGCCCAGTTCTTTGTAATGGCCATGATTAAATCCTCGGTGCTTCTGCCAGCATCTATCTCCTTGGTCAATTCGGAATAGACCATATTTAGCGAATCCCTGATCAAATAGAATTCATTTTCGGCCTGCATATGCTCTTCATTTACCAGCCGTAATGCGGTCAGGATCCGCTCTCTTTTCATATCATTAAAGACCGTATCCACAAGGTCGGAGATGTCATTGGCAATATTGGCCGCCATCTCCGGATTCTCGTCCATAACCGATATCTCCACTGCCATATATTCGGTCAGCCGGAAATTAATGTTGGATTTAAACTGATCCATCAGTTCGGTGCGGGGATATTTACCGTTTGGATTGATTTTATAATGCTTCATTAAATCGTACTTTTCGGTAATCCTCGAGCGCAGGGGTTCAGAATTCAGTACCTGTAGAAGCTGTTCAGCTTGCTCTTCCTCACCAAAATCGAAAACGTTGGGATGGCCCGAAAATGCCTGGACCAGCAACTCTTTCGAAACTGAAGTATTGGATGTTGGAAACATAACCACCGATGCTTCAAACATTGGAGTGATCATTATTGATATGACTATGGAAGCTACAGCTGCAAGAAAGCTCACTCCCAACAAAATCACTCGCTTCTTCCACATGAAGAGCAGCAGATCGACCGAATTAAAATTATACCGAGATTGTTGTTTATTTTCCATGACAATAAAAATATTATGATTCTTGTACCCTGATCAGGTAATAGTTCTTTTTTCCTTTTTGTACCAGCAAATACTTGTTATTGATAAAGTCATCCCTTGTGATTCTTTGCTCCGGGCCGGTAATTTTTTGCTTGTTGACACTTACTCCCCCACCGGCAATCATTCTTCGTGCTTCACCCTTTGAGGCAAATACTCCTGTATCAACCGCCAATAATTCAAGTACATCCTGGTCAATATCCGAAGTAAGTATTTCGAACTGGGGAACTCCTTCAAAAACCGAAAGGAAGAGATCCTCACGAATCTTGCCCAAAGATTCTGTTGTTCCTTTTCCGAAAAGGATTCCTGAAGCTTCCATGGCCATTTCATACTCTTCCCGGGAGTGAACCATTACGGTCACCTCTTCTGCCAGTCTCTTCTGCATCTCACGCATATGAGGTGCCTCTGTATGCTCTTCCACCAGTGCATTGATGGTTGGCTGGTCCAGCATGGTGAAGATCTTAAGGTACTTCTCTGCATCGCCATCGGATACATTGAGCCAGAATTGAAGAAACTTATAGGGAGAGGTCCGTTCCGGATCGAGCCATACATTTCCCTCCTCTGTCTTTCCAAATTTGCCACCATCCGATTTGGTAATCAAAGGCCAGGTGAGGGCAAAAGCCTCACCCCGCTCAATTCGCCTTATAAGCTCCGTTCCGGTTACAATATTACCCCACTGATCGGATCCTCCCATCTGCAATTTGCATTGCTGCTCCCGGTAGAGTACCTGGAAATCATATCCCTGCACAAGCTGATAGGTGAATTCCGTAAAGGACATACCCGATTTACTATCTGCCCCCAGCCTCTTCTTAACTGAATCCTTGGCCATCATATAGTTGATCGTAATGTGCTTACCTATGTCGCGAATGAATTCGAGGAACGAGTATTCCTTCATCCAGTCGTAATTATTGACCATCAGTGCCTGATTGGATGCCTGAGTCTCAAAATCCAGGAATCTGGAAATTTGTTTCTTCAGGGCTTCCTGGTTGTGCCTCAATGTAGGCTCATCCAGAAGATTTCGCTCCTGTGACTTGCCACTGGGATCACCAATCATTCCTGTAGCACCACCTACAAGGGCTATGGGTCGGTGACCGGCCATTTGCAACCTTTTCAACATCATGACACCCACCATGTGGCCTATATGCAATGAATCGGCAGTGGGATCGATACCTACGTAAGCTGACACCTGCTCCTTCTCAAGCAACTCTTCTGTTCCAGGCATGATATCATGGATCATACCCCTCCACTTCAGTTCTTCAACAAAATTCATATTCTCTTTTCCACTATTCCGATAAAACTATATGGGCCATCGCTGGCAACTTATTCTTCTTTTTTGGGACATACTGTTTCCAGTCATCTTTTCTCAAATATGGGAAAATGGCGGGAGCAAATGCCGAGAGCGGTTTATACAACAATGATCCCTCAATGCGTTCAGGCTTGATGATTTGTTTTTGCTCATTCACTTCATTGATGGGCCACAGAATCATACTAAGTACAAATGCGGTAACCAGCAATCCAAAAGCCATTCCCAACACCCGGTTCACCAGACTCAAAGCAACAGCTTTCACCAGTTTTTCAACCATGAATGCCACCAGATGAACCACCATTACAATGGCCACAAACGCCACAGCAAATGCAATGACATTCATATACTCGGGAGATATGGTAAATACCGAATCGAGTAATCCGGCAAAAACCGGTCTCAGTTTAATTGCGCCAATGATCCCCAAAACAAGTGCAGCAAGGGAGGAAATCATATGAATAATACCCTTCTTAAAACCTCTGTAAAGGGCATAAAGCAAGGGAATAAGAAATATAATATCCAATACATTCATTTGGCTGATCTAAAACGCCACAAATTAACGCATTTCTTTGGAAAATCGATAATGTTTTTGGTTGCATTGGACCAAAAAAAACCTGATCTTTAGTTATTAACGTAACTATAAGCGTACAATTGCAAATACAGCGTTATGGAGATCAGAAAATTCCGTTCGCAATACGACCTGGAACTTATCCCGGCTTCACACGAAGGAATCTCGCTTGGATACCTGGTATGGGATCCAATTATCGGCACGCCCAATTTCTCCAAAAAAGGCATGCCCAATACCATCTATAATGCTTTTCTGGATGCGGGCCTGATCACTCAGACCGATTGGGATCAATTTAAAACTGAGTATCAGGATTCCCCTCTGATTGATGCACAACTGGCTACGCGTACATTGAATATTAACATCGAATCGGTCAGTGAGTTGCAGCACCCAAAAATTGGACTAATCGGTGGTGGTTTTACATCGGATCTCATCCGGAAGTTCACCTTTGGCGACCTTCAGATGCGCGAGATGAGTGACCTTACCCGGATTAAAATTGATGGATTCCTGGAGTTGATGAAAGCCACTCTATGGAGCGATTATGATGGAAGTATCCGAAGGGTGTTTATGATCACCGAATTATACTATGGTACCATTCGCATGGTGGTTGAAAAACAATACAGCGCTGAACTGGAAGCTGTTCTTGAGAACGTTAAACTGGAAGCCATCCACAGAACGGAAGGGAGTCATGCTGTGGAGTATGAGTTTTCCCATGACAATGTGCCATTCGCCATGCGAATTGAGCGTGTGCGCTCCTTTAATGGGTAATTACTCCCAGGTCCCTCGGGAAAATTTCTTCGTTAGATACTGTCATGCTACGCATTCTTATGTGGGGTTTCGGCTGATCTTCCCCTTCTACAAAAAACCCCACACCCGAAAGCCTGCCACTGATGGCAGAACCCGAATCGATATCGATTGAAACAATTTTACCCGAAGCTTTCTCTCTCCGAATACATAGGTCATTCTCCACAAAATGATAATCCGTGTGACGGTTTGATTCTATAAAACGCTTTAGTTTCATGACGGGGGTATGTCCGTGTACCACCAGGTAGCCCTTCCAACGCTCCGGTGAACTATTGAAAAATGCATCCCGCACCCATAGAAAAGATTCTCCCGGGTCGATTCGATTCTTAATGAGATAATGAATCAGGCTTTTATAATCTTCCATTTCAACCTGTTCCTCTACTGCTATGGATGGAGAAATCCCGGCATGAGTTACAAGGATCTTCAGTTTTGGATCCACACTCACCACTTTACTCATTCTTAATGATCGAAAAAAATCAAGGTAGTAAGTATCCAGATCGGATTGAAAACTGAAGAAGCTGGAAGAACCAAAGGACTGCAGGGTTGCCTCCCCCCCATTGTAATACCATAACTCGATGGGATTCATACCATATCCCAAGTCCTCAATGGCATTCAGCATCATCATTTCGTGATTGCCCATGAGACAGGTTACAGGTACATCCATTCCCATGATGCGATCGACCACCTCCTTTGAATGGGGCCCTCGGTCGATATAGTCACCAACAAAGACAATCCGCTCCGGTCTGAACATTATTATGTTCTCCAGTAACCTGTTTAAAAGGCGAATCTCCCCGTGAATATCCCCAACGAACCAAATGTTTTTCATACTTTAACAACCATAGCCTGTTCATGGAATTTACAAAAATAGAGTATTTTTAGTCCATGCATCTAACAAAAAAACAAAAATTTGGACTGGTATCCTTCCTGTTATTGATCATTGCAGCATACCTGGTAACCAAAGAGCCCTGGAAATCAAAGGGTGGCGAATTGGAATCTGCAATATTGAAAAGCCCTCCCTTTCATATCAGCATTAAATGGGACAACCTGGCTGCAGGCTACCCGCTGACACTTACAACCGACTATATTCGTTCATACACCGGTTTCGATCTGGGTTACAACGAAAGGTATGAGCAGGCTTCGTGGGTCGCATATGTACTGACCCGTGAAGAGGTGGAGTCCGGGAATATCAAAAGAACAGACAATTTCAGAATCGACACATCGATTGCTACCGGCTCAGCTGACCTGTCGGATTACAGGGGTTCAGGTTATGACCGGGGCCACCTGGCTCCGGCAGGAGATATGAAGTGGAACTCACTTGCCATGAGCGAATCTTTCCTGATGTCGAACATGAGCCCACAGACTCCATCGTTTAACAGGGGAATCTGGAGAAGTCTGGAAACAAAAGTCAGGGGTTGGGCCACTCAAAAAGACAGCATTTATGTGATTACCGGTCCACTTCTCGGGTCCATCGACACAATGATTGGTTTGAATGAAGTGGGTATACCGCAATACTACTTCAAGGTACTGGTAGATCTTTCCCCACCCGATCATTCAATGATCGCTTTTCTACTTCCAAACACAGGATCTTCTGCAGACCTGATTCAATTTGCCATTTCGGTCGACTCCCTTGAAAAGATTACCGGATATAATTTCTTCGCATCTGCTCCGGACCCGGAAGTGATAGAATGGCTGGAGAAGCAGCTTGATCTAGACAGCTGGAATTAATGTTGTATATTGACCGTACTCCAACCATATTCTTGTACTCTATTTAATCTTTTTTGATGCCCTACCGAAGAATTCAAACACTGCTTTCTGTTCCGGTATTTCTGGTACTCTATTCCTATACAGCAGTTGTTGTTTTCATGATCCTGATCCTCGCCTATGCACGCTGGAGGGCTGGCGTCAGACGCGTCATGGGATTTTGGGCTAAAACGGTATTCCCTTTGATGGGAAAAAGGCTTCACATTGAAGGAAAACACTATTTCCATAAAGAAGAAAAATATATTTTACTCGCCAACCATGGCAGCATGTTTGACATCGTAGCCATCATGGCTTTCAATCCCGATGTTTCCTGGTTTGGTCATGAACGAATGCTGCGCATTCCACTGGTCAAACAAATGCTTTTAATGACCGATTATATACCCATGAAAATAAGCACCATAAGTAATACTCGTAGGATGCTTGAGTTGTTGGAAGAAAAGGCTCAAACCAGGACTGTGGCCATTTTTCCCGAAGGTACCCGTACATTGGATGGAAAATTGAATTCCTTTTACAGGGGCTTTATTCATCTGCTAAGGGTAACAGAACATGACATCTTACCAGTAACGTTAAATGGCTTTTACAATCTGAAACCAAAAAACAGGTTCCATATCAATTTTGGATCCCGCCTGAGCGTAGTGATCCACCCTCCCATCAAGGGTCCGGAAATGGCAAATAAATCGGATCAGGAGATAATGGATAACATTAGCGAATTGATTGAATCTGCAAATACTGATCTTAATTAAGATGGCGCAAAATGAAAAGTGGGTTTTTATTGTAAATCCAACCGCTGGTGGAGGACGTGGTAGAGTGATCCTCCCTGAGCTTGAAAAACAGGTTTCTGATCGTTCACTGGCAGCGAAGATCGTGCTCACAGAAAAACATGGTCACGCTACAGAAATTTCCAGGAAATACCTGGAGCAAGGATACTCACATATTATAGCTGTTGGAGGGGATGGGACAATGAATGAGGTAGCCAGCCCCCTCATAGGACATTTGGAGGTAACCACCGGATTGATTTCTGCCGGTACAGGAAATGATTTTATCCAGATTCTGGGATTTCCCGACAGATTCACTGAAGCCCATTGGGACATCTTTTTCAATCAGGTCGTAATTGCTATGGATGCAGGCCAGGTAAACGGGATGCATTTTTTAAACGGCATGGGACTTGGATTTGATGCCCAGGTTGCAGCTGAGAACTACGTTGAACCGGGTAAAGTGGCTGCGGGAAATGGAAAGGGAAAATATATCTGGCACATTCTGAAAACTCTCCTTTTTTATCGTGAATGCCAGGTAAAAATTGAATCCAGGGGCAATACCCAGGAGACCGATTGCTTTATTAATACCATCTCCATAGGGCGACGTTTTGCAGGCAGTTTTTTACTCACCCCGGAAGCCATTGCCAATGATGGTTTGCTGGATGTATGCATGATCAAAAAACTGAATTTGCTTCAGCGGTTAAAGATCCTGACTATGGTTCCTAAAGGGACACACATTAAAGATGAAAAAGTGGACTACTATCAGACTGAAAAATTAACCATTGATTTTGGGGAAAAAGTACCTTTCCATGTGGACGGAGAACTGTTTTTTGATACTACCTTTGAAGTCAGTTTGCTGCCTTCAGTTTTAAATATCATATATAATCCGGGAGGAGATCATTTTTTCAACCCAGGGTAAGTGAAACATGACAATTACAGGGAAATATAAATACCTCGCTTTCTATGACCTGGACCACACCATCCTGACAGGGAACAGCGCATCCGCACTTGTAGAAGAGAGCATGCTAAGGGGGCTCATGAGCCCCAAACAGTACAGGCACGCGGTTTATCTCTCTATTATTTACAATCTTAACCTGGGAAATCCAACCAAAATGATCAACCGGATGCTATCCTGGCTCAAGGGCGTTGAAGAACCCTCGGTAAGACAATTATGTCTCGACGTATTTAATAAATTACTGGTAGGCACCATCAGACCGGAGATCCTGCAATCCATAAAAGAACACCGAAAAGAAAACGGAGCTATTATTTTACTATCCTCTGCCACCACACTCATATGCGAACCGGTATCAAAATACCTCCAGATGGATGAAGTGATCTGTACGCAACTGGCATCTGAAGAGGGAAAATTTACAGGTCATACCCAGGGAAAACTGGTTTATGGAAAAGAGAAAAAGGTACAAATGCTCTCCTTTTGCAAAACACATAAATATAATCCCGGCGAGTCTTATTATTACGGAGATTCTCATACCGACCATCATGTAATGGAAGCTGTAGGCCACCCCATTGCCGTTTCACCAGACAGGAGACTCCTTAAAATAGCTACAGCAAGGAACTGGCCGATCCTGGTTAAGGACCGGTAGGAGAAATTCCCTTTCAGTCACCCCTTATTCACATTCATCAACTTATTCTACACTTCCTCCTTTGGGATATGTAGGTTTGTTAATCAATCAATTATTCGAATCATTATGAACAAAGTGATTTCAACAGTACTGATTACTATGATTGTATACATAACATACGGGCAGGGGGTTATGCATCAAACAATCAGGGGAACAGTGGTAGATGCTGTTACAGGATATGCATTGATCGGAGCAAATGTGATACTTATTGATTCTGATCCAATTTTGGGAACCTCAACAGACCTGAACGGTCGCTTTACACTCAAAGAAGTTCCTCTGGGTCGGCAGGGTATTGAGGTCAGGTATGTGGGATATAGTACCAAGTTGATCCCCAATCTATTTCTATCCTCGGGAAAAGAAATCCAGGTACTGGTAAATCTCGAAGAGAATGCCATGGATATGGAAGAGGTAGTCGTCCGGTATACTAAAAGAAAAGACAAGGCACAAAACGAAATGGCCATGGTAAGCTCCAGGACTTTTTCCGTTGAAGAGACAGAAAGATTTGCAGGTAGTCTGGGTGATCCCGCAAGAATGGTAGCCAACTATGCCGGAGTGATGACCCATAATGATTCAAGAAATGATATTATCATCCGGGGAAATTCACCCATTGGTGTTCTGTGGAGACTGGAAGGTGTGGAAATTCCCAATCCCAATCATTTTGGAGCCATAGGGACCACAGGCGGACCAGTAAGCATGGTGAATAATAACCTGCTCGCCAATTCCGATTTTCTTACAGGAGCGTTTCCGGCAGAATTCGGGAATGCCACTGCAGGAGTATTCGATCTGAATATGAGGTCAGGTAATACCGGAAAGCATGAATTCCTGGGACAAATCGGGTTCAATGGTTTTGAATTCGGAGCTGAGGGACCCATTGCAACAGTTGGAGGCACGCAAAAAGCAACCTACCTGGCCAACTACCGGTATTCCACCCTGGGCCTGTTAAATGATATCGGATTCAATTTCGGTACGGGTGATGCCATTCCACAGTACCAGGATCTTACTTTCCTGGTTGACCTGCCGGGCACAAAGATCGGACGCTGGAAAGTATTCGGGCTCTGGGGCAAAAGCTTTATACAACTTGGCAGAGAGCCGGCTGACACAACCGGTAATTCATATAATCCACGCGGAATAGCAACAGATTTTGGATCTTCTCTAGGGGTCATCGGACTCTCAAATACCTATTTTTTTACCCCCAGACTAAGGCTAACAACTACGCTATCCTATCAGCAAACAGCTGTTACCACGGTATTGGATTCTACCAAAAATAACATGGCGATCATAGAACCATTTGTAAGACAAAACCAGGCTGAAAATAAGTTTTCAGTTTCCACTCAACTCAGGCATAAAGTGAATGCTAAAAATAATTACAGTCTAGGAATTGTACTGGACCATTATTACATTAACTATGTTGACAGTATTAATCATCCCGATTACAACAAGTTTATCACAAGCTCAGATGTATCCGGGACTCTGGGCCTTGCCCGCGCCTATGCACAATGGCAGCATGCATTCAATAATCAATTGACTGGCTATGCAGGTTTCCATGTACAATACTTTAACCTGAACCGGGAGCTATCCTATGAACCCAGGATAGCACTTAACTGGCAACCCCGGGGGAACAACACCTTCAGCCTGGGCTATGGACTGCATAGTCAGATCCAGCCCAAATCTGTCTACTTCTTTCAAAACTATAATGAGTCTGACGATACATATTACAGAACCAATGAAAATCTTGGATTTACAAAAAGTCACCATGTGGTACTGGGTTACGATCATCTATTTAGCAATAACTTCCGCATAAAAACAGAAACCTATTACCAGTATTTATTTAACGTCCCGGTAAGCAACTCATTCGGAGAGTTTTCGATGGCGAATGCGGGAGATTTCTTTGCCATTGCCAATGTGGACAGTCTCGAAAACAATGGAACAGGGTATAATTATGGAATTGAACTCACCGTAGAAAAATTTCTCAATAATGGTTACTATTTACTCTTTACAACCTCTTTATTCGATTCAAAATACACAGGTGGTGACGGAATTACCAGGAACACTGCTTTCAATGGAAATTATGTATTTAATCTGCTGGCTGGTTATGAAAAGAAAGTAGGTAAAAAAACATATCTTACAGTTGATATAAAGGGTGTTCTTGCAGGAGGCAGGCGTTATGTTCCCATTGATGTGGATGAATCCATGGAACAGGGCCTTGACGTGAGGGATTGGAGCAGGGCTTACCAGGAGAAGTACAACGACTATTTCAGGACAGATCTGAGGATCGGGCTAAAATTGAACAGTAAACGGTTTAGCCAGGAATGGGCCATTGACTTGCAGAACCTGACCGGATACCAGAGTCTCTTTATGGAGGGGATAGATGTGGAGACGGGTGAAATCTACCAGGTATACCAGCAGGGTTTTCTTCCCATGTTCTTATACCGCATTCATTTCTAAGATGTTAATTTCGTTATGAGACACGATCCATTTGCAAAAAAGTCCTCGTTAAAAAGTATCCTCATAGTGGTCATCATTGTTCTGGTAACCGGTTCAGGATTGTTTCTCCTTGGCAAGTATCTGGAAATTAGTTTCATAAATTCGATTGGTCATACTGTCATCATAACAGGTGGATTATGGATGATCTGTCGAAGCTACGTACAATTTCTCTGGAAGCGTTATCCCTGGGAGCAGTCTCCGGTGAAACATATTGTACTCGAAGTGGTGGGCATATCCGCTCTCACCATGGCCTTTGGCGCGATATTGTATATTGTGGAGAGGCGACTCCGACTTATGGAACCGACTGAACTATTGTGGTTGGAGATCCTTGTTACACTGCTGATCACCTACCTGATCACAGGTATTTATGAGATGGTCTATTTTTACAGGCAGTGGATCATGAATTTCTCCAGGTCGGTCAGGTTGGAAAAGGACAGTATCGAAGCCAAATATGAAACCCTGAAAACTCAGATCAATCCCCACTTCCTCTTTAACAGCCTGAACAGCCTCACAGGCATTGTTGATGACAATCCTCGTGCTGTGGGATATATCCAGGATCTTTCGGAGTTTCTCAGGTACATACTGGGCAGCCGGGATAAGGACCTTGTATACGTCCGTGATGAATTAAAGGTACTTAATCATTACTATGAACTTCAAAAGTTCCGTTTCCAGGATAACCTGCATATGTCATTTAATATACCTGAAAAGTACCACCTCTATACACTTCCCCCCCTGGTTCTTCAGATGTTGGTAGAGAACTGCATCAAGCACAATATTATTTCCAATGAAAAACCGTTGAAGATTTCGATCTCTGTCAGCAATGATTTTATCGTTGTTAAAAATAACCTTCAACGAAAAACAGATGTGGTTTCAACTGGACAGGGATTGAGGAATATCAGTGAAAGGTACAGGTATTTCACCCACAGGGAGGGATCCATTAAAGAGACAAAGAATGAATATATTGTTTCCATGCCACTCCTAATTGTTGATCTATGATCAGGACGCTTATAATAGAAGATGAAGCACCTGCAGCAAAACGTCTGGAAAAGCTGTTAAAGGAGGTTGAACCATCCATTACCATCCTGGAGACCCTTGAAAGTGTATCGTCTGCCATCAAGTGGTTTAAACAGCACCCACTGCCCGACCTGCTGATGCTCGATATACAACTGGCCGATGGTTTAAGCTTCGATATCTTCAAACAGGTCCGGATCGACTCATTTGTGATCTTTACTACAGCTTATGATGAATATGCCATCAAAGCATTTGAATTGAATAGTATTGATTACCTGTTAAAACCCATTAACAGAGATAAGCTAGAGAAGAGTGTAGAAAAATTCGTAAGACTTCACGGAGAAATAAATACCATCGATATTCAGGCTGTTATTGCGGCAATGGATCGGGGAAGAAAAAAATACAAACAACGGTTTTCGGTAAATGTGGGAACAAAGATAAAATCCATTGAAACTACAAATATTGCCTATTTCTATTCGATGGATAAAACTACATTTCTCTGCACAAAAGAAAAACGCCATTACCCCATCGACTTTGCGCTAGATAAGCTGGAAGAGCTTATGGATCCACAATACTTTTTTCGTATCAACAGACAGTATACATTGAATTACCACGCCATAGAGAAGATCAATGTACTTTCCAGAAGCCGGGTTGCCATTATAACTATTCCTCCCACCGAAGAACCACTTCTTATCAGTACTGCGCGAACCCATGAATTCCGTTTATGGCTGGACCGGTAGAGTCATATGATAGTTAAAAATTTGCTATTCAGCTTTTAAGGTGTTATGTTTAGTCGTTCTAAATAATTAAATATGGGCAAAACATCAAATTCAAATTCAGCAGTTTCAGTTATTCATCCCGATAAATCGGTAATTGAAAGAGCACGCATCAAAGACTATGACAACCTATATGTGAAATCCATCGCTGACCGGGAAGGATTCTGGGCAAAGGAGGCCCAAGATCTCTTCTGGTATAAGAAATGGGATAAAGTTCTGGACGATTCCAACAAGCCATTCTACAAGTGGTTCACCGGTGGAAAGACTAACATTGTTGCCAACGCCATCGACCGCCACCTGAATTCGGAAACCAAGAATAAACTGGCACTGATCTGGGAAGGAGAACCTGGTGACGTAAAGACCTTTTCTTACTTTGCTCTTAACCGGGAAGTCTCCAAATTTGCAAATGTACTGAAAGCCATGGGTGCAAAAAAAGGGGATATCATCACCATCTATATGCCCCAGATTCCTGAAATCATCATTGCCATGCTTGCATGCGCCAAGATAGGCGCTGCTCACAGTGTGGTGTACGGAGGATTCAGTGTGGAAGCTCTTGCTGAAAGGATTGCTGATGCACACAGCAGCATTCTGATCACTGCCGATGGTGGATTTCGCAGGGGGAAACCCACACATTTAAAAACTATTGCTGATGAAGCCATGCGCCGTTCTCCTACTATCGATGTATGTATTGCCGTAAAGCGCACCGGTGAGGAGTGTTATATGGAAAATGACAGGGATTTTTGGTGGCACGATCTTATGGGAATGCCTATCGCTTCATTCAAATGTGAAACCGAACAGACCGACGCGGAGGATCCCCTTTTTGTCCTATATACCAGTGGCACCACCGGCAAACCAAAGGGACTTATACACACCCATGGCGGATATTCAGTATATACTGCAAGCACTTTTAAATATGTTTTTGATATTCAACCTGATGACAGATGGTGGTGTGCTGCAGACCCGGGTTGGATTACGGGGCACTCATATATCGTATATGGACCACTGATTAATGGGGCCACTACCCTCCTCTATGAAGGGGCTCCTAACCATCCCTATCCAAATAGATGGTGGCAAATGATCGAGAAGTACGGGATAAATATATTTTATACCTCTCCCACAGCCATCAGGGGGTTGATGAGATACGGGGCCTCGTGGGCAGAAAAGCATGATCTCAGTACACTCAGGCTCCTGGGATCTGTAGGAGAGCCCATCAATCCGGAAGCGTGGAAATGGTATTATGAGGTGATCGGTAAGAATAAGTGTCCAATCATGGATACATGGTGGCAAACAGAAACCGGCGGGTTTATGATTACGCCGCTTCCCATTACACCTCTTAAACCCGGTTCAGCCACAAAACCATTCTTTGGAAATGAAATCTCTGTGGTGGATGAATCGGGTAAGGCAGTGGACCATGGTAACGAAGGCAACCTGGTAATCAAAAATCCCTGGCCGGGAATGGCCCGGACCATCCTGGGTGACCCTGATCGATTTATTGAGAAGTACTGGAAGCTGTACAAGAAGCAGGGCTGGTACCTTACAGGCGATTCCGCCAAAATGGATGAAGACGGTTATGTGTGGATCATTGGTCGCAACGATGATGTACTTAAGGTAAGTGGTTACAGACTGGGATCGGCGGAGATTGAAAGCGCTCTGGTAAGTCATTCGGCAGTTGCTGAAGCCGCAGCCATTGGATTGCCTGATAGCCTCAAGGGAAACATTATTCATGCTACTGTTATTCTTCAAGATGGCTTTTCTGCTTCAGACGACCTGGCCAATGAATTGAAGAAACATGTGGATAATGAAATTGGTCCCATTGCCCGGCCTGCCTTTGTTGTATTTGCCGACGCTCTGCCCAAAACCCGGAGCGGAAAGATTATGAGACGGGTAATCAAGGCCCGGGCCCTTGGACAGGAGGAGGGAGACCTGACCACCCTGGAGGAGTAAGCCAAAGGAAAATAGTGATATAAATCAGTTTGATATTCATTCGAAATATATAACTTGGGTTTCCTCAAAAGCTATTTTCTATTATGAATATCATTGAACTATCCGGTGTGACCAAAACATTCGGATCGGTAGTAGCCGTTGATGACCTCTCCCTTAAAGTTCCAAAGGGAAGCATCTACGGTTTCATCGGTCCCAATGGTTCCGGGAAAACCACCTCCATTCGCATGATCATGAAGATCATGTACCCCGACAAGGGACAACTTCTTATCAACGGTCATGAACACGATTCTCAGCGTCTTCGTAATGTGGGATACCTTCCTGAAGACCGGGGATTGTATAAAAAGATGAAACTAGGGGATCTCCTCCTATTTCATGGCGAACTGAATGAGGGCAAGGACCTTAAAAAATGGATTGATTATTGGCTGGACCGGCTCGATCTTATGGAGTATAAAGAAAAAAAGGTGGAGACCCTAAGTAAGGGAATGAAGCAGAAGCTGCAGTTTATCGCGACCATACTTCACCAGCCCGAACTTATTATTCTGGATGAACCATTCAGTGGTCTCGATCCGATCAATGCCGATCTCCTGAAAGATGTGATTCTGGAACTACAGAAAAAAGGAACCACCATTATTTTCAGCACACACGATATGTCCATGGCAGAGAAAATGTGTGATTATATTTTCATGATATACCAGGGAAAGAAAGTATTGGATGGAACCCTTACCGACATTCAGGGTCAGTATGGAAACGACACCCTACAGATACAATCCGAAATGGGGATCAGTGCCCTGGAAGGTATAGCCGGAATTGAAAAGGTGAATGATTTTGGAAAGCTTCAGGAGGTCCGTGTCTCTTCAGGATCCGATCCGCAACAAATCCTTATTGAATTGTTAAAGAAAACACGCATCTCCCGGTTTGAGATAACCAAACCCTCATTAAACGATATTTTTATCCGGATTGCTTCGCCCGAAAGAAAGGAGGCCCATCATGAATAAGATACTTACACTTTTCAAACGCGAGTACCGTGCTGCTGTACGAACAAAAAGCTTTATTATCAGCTTACTCCTTGTACCCATTATGATGGGAGGAGGAATTGCAGCAATGCTCATTATGGAGAATAAGAAAGAGACTGAAGATAAAACTTTCGTGGTGGTCGACTATTCTGGATTGATGGCAGAACCCCTTCGTGCAGCCCTGGAGCTGAGAAATCAGAATGAGATCTTTGATCCGGAAACCGGTGAAAAAGTCAATTCTGCCTACAGGGTGGAATTCGTTGAACCTTCAGAGGATTTGATGACACAGCAGCGGGAGCTTTCCGAAAGAGTGCAAAGCGCCGAATTGCACGCTTTTATTGAAATTGGCCCCGATATTCTCCATCCCTCCAAAGATTCCGAATCTTATCTGAGGTACTATTCTGAGCATGCTTTTGGAGATGATATGAGATATTGGTTCAGGACCATAATCAATGATCAGCTTCGGCTGTTGCGTGTTACTGAACTCAACCTGGAAGCTGAACAAACTGCCGATCTTTTTCACTGGCTTGAGGTGGATGGGATGGGTCTGGTCACTGTGGACAAAAAAACCGGCGAGCAACAAAAGGCCGAAAAATCCAACGAGCTACAATCATTTCTGGTTCCCTATGTAATTATGATCCTGATGTTTATGCTTGTAATGATGAGCGCTGTCCCCCTGCTTACCTCGGTGATGGAGGAGAAGTCGGAGAAAATTGCAGAAGTTCTTCTTGGTTCCATTACTCCATTTCAGTTTATGATGGGTAAAGTCCTTGGAGGCATTGGTGTCTCACTAACCACAGCCGCCATTTATGTAAGTGCTGCTATCTTCACCCTGAAGTACATGGGTTATGAGTCTCTGATTCCTTATGATGTGCTACCCTGGTTCTTTGTGTACACCATCTTTTTCATCATTATGGTGGGATCGGGAATGGCATCTCTGGGCGCAACCGCCAATGACAGCAAGGATGCACAATCGCTCACATTCCCGGGGATCATTCCAGTTATTCTCCCCATGTTTGTCATGGTACCGGTTATTCAGGACCCAAGTGGACCCCTTGCAACCACCATGTCGTTAATTCCACCCTTCACCCCTACCATTATGATGATCCGGCTGGCTACACCGGTTACCGTTCCATTATGGCAACCCATTGTAGGCTTGCTAGGGGTGATTCTTTTCACCATTTTCACGGTCTGGATAGGAGCCCGTGTCTTCAGGACGGCCATATTGATCCAGGGACAGAAACCTACCATTGGGAACCTGATTAAATATGCGTTTAAGAATTAGTGAGAGCGGAGTTTGGGAAATAGCATTCCGGTCTTCTTCTGATAGTTCAGGTAATCCTGTCCAAACTGTTCTGTTAGAATACGTTCCTCATACCTGGCGATCCATATATAAAATCCAATAATCGGCAGCAAGAAAAAGGCAGAAGCTATGGACAGAGTGACCAGGCTAGCTCCCATGTAAAAAAGAATGGCACCAGTATAGATGGGGTGTCTTACCACTCTGAATACTCCCGAATCAATCACAGAGGGTTCTGCTCTCAGGGTTCCAAAGACCGCCTTCATACCTTTTCTTGCAAGAATCCAACCGGGTATCAGGACCACAGTCGCAACTCCAATTCTGGCATAATCGGGAACCACATCTCTCAGGAAAGTGGAGTATTGAAATACAAATGAATCGGTGATCCATACCCCCAGGAATAAAATCAACAGGGCCAGCTGAATCCTGTCCCCAAACTTATGTTCACCTGTCAGATGAGGATGATTGGCATGCTTTTTTGTACTCATAATTATTTTCGGGCTATCTTCTTCCTATTTTGAGGTACTCTTTCAGCTTCTTAAATCCTTCTGCGTAGCTCACGGCAGGATTGTATCCCAGAATATCCCGCGCACTAGATATATCAAACCAATGGTTTGTACAAATCTCCTTGATGGCAAAACGGGTCATAAATGGTTCTGATTTACTTCTGAAAATCTTATTGAAAATTTCGGAAGTGCCGGCGGCAAACATGGCAACCCTTTCCGGGATTTTCTTCTGGACAGGTTCATGACCTGCAATCTGAATAATGGAATTCACAAAATCCCACACCCTGGCTGGTTCTCCATTGGTAATAAAGAAGTTCCTTCCCGCTGCCTCTGGTTTTGTCTGCAGCGAGTCGGCAGCTAAAATAAGTGCATCGACCATGTTATCGATGTAGGTGGTGTCGATGAAATGCTCTTTATCCCCTATCCTTCTTAGATTGCCGGAACTGGCACGCTTAAGTATACCTGGAATCAAATGGGCATCGTAAGGTCCCCAGACAAGATGGGGCCTCAGTGAAATGGTTTTTAATGAAACAGAATTTGACTCAATGATCAACTGCTCAGCCATGGCTTTGGTAGCCGAATAGTGAGAAAAGTACTTAGCAGGATATGGGTAGGATTCATCGATGCCATCCAGGTCGGAGCCGTCGAAAACCACACTGGAGGAGCTGGTAAATACAATCCTGCCCACTCCCTGTTTCCTGCAGGCCTCAATTACATTTCGGGTACCAGTTACATTGGTAGAATAGTAGTCATCATACTCTCCCCAGATCCCTACCTTAGCTGCAATATGAAAAACCACATCCCGATTTTCACATGCCTTCTCTACTGCTTTATAATCAGTTATATTGGCCTGAATGCTGTTGATGCCCAGCGCCCAGTGCAAAGGATATTCCCGTCTCGAAAAGCTGGTCACCTTATGACCCTCTTTGATCAATCGCTTGATCAGGGCCATTCCCATAAAACCACCACCCCCGGTTACGAGTACATTCATAACTTCAACTTAAGATTTGCCCATTCACTAAGCTTCTCTCTAAAAATTTTAGCATTGTGGCGTGGATCAACAGGAAATCTGGTGTGAACTAAAAAATGTTTGATCTCTACAGTCATACTATTTTCATATGCCAATGCCCTTAACTCCTTATACAAATATATCTTCCTTTTTTTACTTTTCACCCGTTCGATACATATTACTGGAATTTTGTCCTTTAATTTACCCTTTTTTACACCCACCAGGGCCGCCCGGGCTACATCGGGATGCTGGTTGAATACGGCCTCCACCGGAATGGTAAAATATATCTTTCCACCTGATTCCACCCTTTGTGATTTCCTCCCGTAGAACCACAATCGCCCTTCCTGATCCATTCTTCCCAGATCACCGGTCCTATGCCAGACCTTCGAAGTGGACCTTTCATAGACCTTGGCCAGCTTGTTGGCTTTCTTGTTCATCCAGTATGACTCCGAAACAACCGGTCCGCATATGGTAATCTCACCCACTTCATTCTCATTCAGGATTCTTGTGTCATTGAAAGAGGGAACTGGTCCGTCTGAAATAGATATGATGCGCATATCTATTCCCTCCAGCGGATATCCCACGCAGATACCACCCATATAGACATTCAAATTCTCATACAACACCAGTAGCTCTTTATGAGCGATATCGGTAACAGGTAATGCTTCTGTAGCACCATAGGGCGTATGGATTTCAGCATCCTCATTTAATAACTCCCTGAAATCCCTCAAAACTTGTGGAAGCACTGGAGCTCCGGCTGTCATCACGCGGTTTAGAGAATTTATTTTGACCCCTTTCCCCACTCCATAATCCGAAAGTCGTTTGAGAACCATTGGAGAACAGAACATATGTGTACATCCATGGTCAGCAATGTTGCCTATAATCCTCCCTGGCTTCAATCTGGAGGGATGTCCCATATCCATATCGGCAATTACAATGGAGATGCCCATACAGATAAGTAACAATCCCACCAGCGGAAATGTACAGAGATCTATTTCATCCCCACTGTATCCAAACCTCCTCTTCAGTATGTCGATCTGGGCCTCCAACATTCTACTGCTGTAAATAACCCCCTTTGGCTGACCCGTACTTCCACTGGTAAAGAAAATGGCTGCCACCTTTTCAGCATCCATATTAAAAGCCTTTGAACAGTGATTGATATAGGGAATACTCAGCAGACTGACTCCTCTCCTGAACCAACAGAAGCCTGTACTGAACCAGCATTGAATTGTCCCTAATTTCCTGGGGAAAAAGTAGCGCAACAGGTGAGATCGTGGAATGCCTACCATTGCTTCAGCCTTCACACTGGTAAGGGTATCGACCATCCGGCTTATTCCCATCCCCGGATCAATCATTACCGGGATTGCTCCTATTCTGAATAAAGCAAAGGTAACCGCAAAGAGATCGATCCCTGGAGTGATAAGTACGATGGTTCTTGTTTCCGGACCAATTCCGTTCTCTCTAAATCCTTCAGCGTACCTGTCAATTTCCCGGATCAATTTTCCGAAACTCAATTTATCGGGGTGTAAAAAAGCAGCCTTTTCGGGGAAGGCTTCTGCCACACCATAAAGTTGATCTGTTATATTTCTCTGTTTCGCCAGCTCCATTTCTAAAATGGATTAAGATAGAGTGCCAGATCAACGATAATACCCGGACCCACATTTATAAAGAGCACTTTCCTCGAATTCCGAAATATCTCACCTGATTGTGCATCTGCTATTGCCACGATAACTTCGGCCGAGTAACATTTATGCTCCCCGTTAGAGACCACCACCCTCTCTTTGTCATAAAGATCTGCCAGGGCTGAGGCAAAACCTTCCGGACTCTGAGAAGGAATGATCAGGTCTATCTCACCATCACTCAGTGCTGAATCCAAAAGAAATCGTCTTACAGATTTTTTCACACATTGAAGACAATGATTCAAATATTCATGATCCTGATTAATAAATAGTTCAACTGCATTACCTGAATAGTTGGAATAACTCCTAAAGTCCGAGGAATAATGGGTATATGTGTCCTGAGAAAAAATCTTGAATCCTTCATCCGACTGGCCCCTGCCAATCATCAGCGCTCCTGCTGTCCCATCAAAAGGAACCGAATCACCAGCAACAACCACTCCATAATCAATTTTCCCCGATTCAATGAATCCATTTATAATACTTAAAGCCATAACCACTCCCCCTCCTCCGCTATGCAGATCAAATGAGAATGTTCCCTTAAGTATCGCTCGAAAGGATTTCTGTAATACACCCTGTATCAGGGAAGCAATGGCAGGTTCGTGAATGTGACGATCGGGGTAGACTCCCGTATTAATCAGTAAGCCCACTCCTTTCTTAACCGGAGATAGCTGTTCCAGACAATTTTTAACAGCTGATGCAGCAGAACTCAGGTAAGAGGTTCCGGTTTCATCTGTGGACACCGAACAGGCTTTAATAATTGCTCCCATACTTGTCGGCCAAATCGTTAATAACAAAAATCATGGCACCTATCACCAGTCCGGATGCAAAACTTAGCAACATGATCCGGTCTCCTCGTTTGACTCTTCCCTCCCCAAGAAGCTTATGAAGAGCCAGTGCATGAGAAGTGGAGGCTGTATTACCAAATTCCGACAGGTTGATTACCACATTGGAAGCCATTTTTCCAAAATATTTGGTGAAGTATTTCTTTCCGGACCGAATGGCTTGCTTTGAGGTTTGGTGAGGAATCAGAAAGTCGATTTGATCCAGACTCAGACCAGCTTCAGAAAGTGCCTCCTCCATTACTTCAGGAGCATGAATTATGGAGGCTTCATGGATCTCTTTCATCCTGGTTTCCATAATGCCTCCGGTTTGGGTTGGACTCAGATAGGCCATACACAGTTCTGAATAGTCTGCCAGAGTTACGAACTTTGAAGAGGCGATGCCCTCCTCTGGCATACATCTGCTGAGGATGGCTGCCCCGCCTGCATCACCCAGGGTAAGTGATGCAATTTGCGGACTATCAGGTGTTTTGATATGCTCAATGGCGTTGTGAGCCAGGCTGGTTATATACTCCCCACTAACAACCAGGCAATTCTCCACCATACCCCGCTCTATAAAGTCAGAGGCCACATGAAATGCGCTGAGCATTCCGGCACATGCATTGGTCAAATCAAAACATATGGCATTTTCACATCCCAGCCTCTCCTTAAGTAAAATAGATACGGCAGGTTCATAAAGGTGTTTGAGCCCTCCAACATACCTGGTGATAGCGCTATAAATAATCATCTCAATATCATTGCTATCAAATTTTGAAGATGAGAGGCAATCGAGCGCGGCAGCTTCTCCCAGTGTAAGTGAATCCTCACCAGATTCACACTCCCTTCTCTCTTTGATGCCGGTCAGAAGCTCAAGTCTTAATGGTCTGGAGAGTTTCAACCGGCCCTCCAGATCCTCAGTGGACAGGACCCGGTTAGGGATATAGACTCCCAGGCTCTCTATGCTGCTCCCATGTTTCATTGAACCGACCTCATAAAGCTTATAATGTGATTGGCTATCTCGTGGGGAGCATCCTCCTGGATAAAATGTCCCCCATGTAATATCCTGTGATTCTGATTTTGAGCACCTGGAATCCTTTCCAGAATGAGCTTCTCACCTCCTCTTGTTATTGGATCTCTGTCACTGAAAAGAGTAAGAACCGGTTTTTCAAATCCAGCCAGTCCCGCCCATGCTTTCTTAATCTCAGAAAACCCGCTCTGACCGCTCTTAAAGGGAAGCAGCTGGGGCATCAACCTGATTGCTTTTTTATCCTCACCAGATTTAAAGGGATAATTATATCCATGCTTCTGAACCCGGGATAATCTTTTGTCACATGCCAGATTGACCACCATAGCCACAGGTAAAACAGGAGAATATCTGGCAAAGCATCTCCAAAGCCTGAACAGGAATGGTATTTTCATGCCCTCAACAGGCAACAGGCTATTGCACAATATGAGTCCCGAAAAAGAAGGTTCATAGGTGGAGGCCAGCTGTAACCCCAAAACACCTCCCCAGTCGTGTGCAAACAATACAGAATTTGAAATTTCCAACTGATTGATAAATCCACCCACCACATTCACCAGAAAATCCATGGTATAGAGCTCCCTGGAGATGGATTTTTCTGATAGACCAAATCCAGGCAAATCGAGCGCCACAACCCGATATCCTGCTTTTACACAGATTGGAATAATGTGTCTGAATGTATAGGACCAGGTGGGAACCCCATGCAAAAACAGAAGGGTGCGGTCGCCTCTGTTTCCCACATCGATATAGTGTAGCCTGTATCCAGAAACATGCAGATAATGTGATTCAAATGGGTAGTCCGAAGGGTGACACATCTACAACAATTTACTACTTTCCGCTGAAATAATTTAATAAATTGCCAAACCTTATCAATTTTGGATAATGAAATATATTCTCCTCTCCTGCTTCAAATTCATCCTGGCAATCTTTTTTGTGGGAGTCTCTGTTCAGATTTCCGCACAGGATCACCAGGCACGGTTTGAATCCATTGACGTAATGCATTATGGATTTGAGATCAACCTGAATGATTCATCAGATGTGATCAGGGGAGTAGCCCGTGTGCGCATTCAATTTAAGAAAGAGCTTAATAAATTTTCGCTCGATCTGGTAAACCTGGATCCTACCGGGTTGGGAATGACCATCGATGAGATTAGAGAAAACGGTGAAAGGGTATCGTATGCCCATCACAACCATAAAATTGATATATCGGCCCAAAATGGTCAGGCTGGTGAAACCCGGAATTACCTGATCAAGTATCATGGAATTCCGGCCGATGGGTTGATCATTTCCGAGAATAAGTTCGGGGACCGCACTTTCTTTGGGGATAACTGGCCCAACCGGGCACATTACTGGTTACCTGTGGTGGATCACCCATCGGACAAAGCCCTGGTAGAATTTTTTGTTCATGCACCCGATCATTATAGGGTGGTTGCCAACGGCACCAGGATCTTTGAAGAGACTGAAAACGGTTGGACCACCACCCACTGGAATACAGAGGTGCCCTTGCCCACAAAGCTTATGGTCATCGGGGTAAGCCCTTTTGCTGTACAGAACCTTGAAAGCCGCTCAGGAGTTCCTGTCTCCACCTGGGTGTACCCCCAAAACCGTGAGGCAGGCTTTTATGATTACAGCATTGCTACCCGTCCCCTCGATTTTTTTGAAACCTATATAGCTCCATATCCTTATTCTAAACTGGCCAATGTGCAATCAAAAACAGTTTATGGAGGCATGGAAAATGCCAGCTGTATATTTTACCGGGAGGGTAGCGTAACAGGTGAACAGAACCACGAAACCCTGTTCGCCCACGAAATTGCCCACCAGTGGTTTGGGGATGCGGTCTCAGAGCTGAACTGGCACCACATCTGGATCAGTGAAGGCTTTGCTACCTACCTCACCGATCTCTATATTGAGCATACCTATGGACGGGATCTTTTCGTAGCATCCATGCTTGATGAGAAGAGCCAGGTACTCAGGTTCGCCAGGAGAAGACTGGCTCCCATCATCGATACCACCCTTCCTGTATCCATACGTCTGCTGAATAAAAACAGCTATGAAAAGGGGGGATGGGTTTTGCATATGTTGCGCCGGGAGCTGGGTGATACACTGTTCCAGCAATGCGTACAGGCCTTCTATAAAAAGTATGAATTTGGCAATGCACTTACAGTTGACTTCCAGGAAGTGGTTGAGTCACTCTCAGGTAAAAGTCATGAGGAGTTCTTCCGACAATGGTTTTACCAGTCGGGGCACCCGGTTCTGTCAGCCCAATGGAAAAAAAGGGGTAAAAAAATCATTCTGACCATTACCCAGCACCAGGATCAATCTCTCTTTAACTTCCCCCTTGATGTGGAATTTGTGAATGACCAGGGTGAGTCTTTCAGAAAAACATTGTCCATTGGCCAATCCACTCAGACCTTCACTCTTAAACCCTTCATTAAACCCACAGAACTAAGGCTCGATCCTGATACGTGGCTTCTGTTTGAAACTTACGAATCACCGTAAATGGACAGATCGGGATAGAAGGTTGCAAAGGAAAACCAGTATCCCATGAAAGAGGAGATGGGGCGAAGTTGAGAACCAGTCCGGGGTCCGGTCACTGCTCTTCCAAAAACATCCCACATATTTCCTTCTTCATCGGTCATCACAATGGGATACCTATCCTCCACCGGACTGAAAGAAAGGGTAGTGCCATCGCCCGGATCGTTTAGAAACGAAACTATGAAATTGTCTTTTTCACTTCCCGTCACCACCACATTTCCACCTTGCAGGTTGTCGTTTATTACCGTTACCCCGTCGCCAAAATCCTTGAAAGTATAAATTCGGACACTGCCCTGGAATAGAATCCCATGCACCCTCTCTTTATTGGGGAGGCGATCATCCATATTTGACACTGGAAAGATCAGGAGGTCGTGCTCAGTCCGGTAACCGCCATAGGGATATCTTCCATAACTACGGTTGTAGCCCGTATTTGTTGAAACCACCCTGGTGGAGGGATACATCTCTTTCCAGGTTTTCCAGGTAGTCTCTACCAGGGGAAATGTCTCCACCTCTGTCCCCTTGAGTTCACCATTCACACAGTCAAGCCTGATTTGTGACCAGTTGCTGTTTGTACTTCGGTCGTAAGGAATCAGGTTTGAGTTGTAGAGTAACCCGGAAACCCCGAATGTGGTGACGGTGCCATTTACCTCCCGGTTCCATCCTATTCCTGTCCCTGTAAGCGGACAATAGGTTACAGATATATTCACACCGGTAACGTGGTCATTTATAATCTCATGCCAGTCAAGGATATGATGGGGATAAGCCCTGGCCTCATCACCGACCACAAAGCCAATGACCAGATCCTCATCACTTAAATAGTCAGCATCTCCGGCCGGAATAGACTCAGGTTCAGTCAATGCCGGAATTCCATCTTTCCCTGGTCCTCCATCGAAAACTTCATCGAGGGGAATGGCCCAGCTCTCCTGATTTTTTGATCCCGAAGAGGAACTGTTCCCACTGCTAAATGGCTCATCCTCGCATCCCTGGAGTAGCATGGTTGAGCATAATACTCCAACTAACAGATTCTGTTTCATAATTGATATATTTTTGATTTGTTTTTGTTTATTCTACCAAAAGAGTGATAAAATCCAATTTGCAGCCTGAAAGAGGGGGTAAGTTGCGTCCCTCCCACCTGGCTGTACAGGGGAATCTCAGGAATCACATGTAAGATGGAATTGGGACCTACATGCCAGCTTAAGGCTGGTAAAATATTAATCCACTGACCTCCGGTATTCTCAAGTAACTGACCACTGATCTGATCGCCACCTGCATACCGGTAGCGAATTGATAAGGAGGGCGCAAATACCTGATTACCCCATACCAGCTGATCACCAATCCCTGCGTATAATTGAACCGAATTCCCAAATTTGTAAGTCTGCGAACCCAGGTAATCTTTATTCACACCATTAAGCCTGCCCACGACTCTTAATGAGGCAACCATGGTGGGTCGTCGTCCCAGTTGCCTGGCAAAATAACCCCAGGAAATTGCATCCCAGGAACCGCTTCCTGGTTGCAAATCTGCATTTAATGTGATGCCCTGATTATTGGTTAGATCGGACCGTCCAAGGGGTAGCTTTGGTCCTATGCCCAACTGCACCTCCGAACCCGTTTCAGCCATGCTTAAAAGAATAAACTTAGCCATCAGAACCGCATCCCCCAGTCCACTTGTACGTACCTGATTGATCTCTTCATCGAATGTGATCTTCCTCTCCTGAAACACATAAGAAAAGAGTGCATCAATAGCAAACCAGTCATTGATGCTGTAACCGGCCTTCAGTAAGAGAGACTGAGTGGTTCTCTGCCTTGTTCCGTCCTCATAGATCTCAGCACCTGTCTTTAATGTGGCAAGGTAATTCAGGTCATAGCTCACCTCCATCTGAAGAGTTCCCCTTCGGGCCCCCTCAAACCCAATGTTACCCGATAAGGGCACACCCCCCGAGCAACAGGTCTGTGAATAGGCTGGCAGGGTTCCTGAAATCAGAACGCCGGCAGAGAGTACCAGATACCTCAATATATACCTCATAATTACCATCATACAGTGTTATTTAACTGTATTAAAGCAAGCTAAGAAACTGCGGTGAAGTCAGGCAGGACGGCTGTTTAAGCAGCCCGTGCACAGATTAGTCGCAAGAAAAAGCGACAACTTACAACGGCTCAGGTGGAAATTGTTCCTGTCCATGTGGATGCTGGGCGAACCTGCCTTTTTCAGGTGGGTGAACCTGGTCGGGCCTGGGCCAGGGCCAACCCCCAAACTGGGTTTCCTGGTAATCGCGGTAGGTCTGCTGAATCTCCTCTCTGGTATTCATTACAAAAGGGCCATAATTGACCACCGGCTCCAGTATGGGGCGTCCCTGCAAGAGAAGGAATCTTCCCTCCCTGGTTCCGTTTTCAATAGTCACTACCTGCTGAGGCTCTAACTGGATGGCATTTCCTGCCTTTACCACCATGTGATTGATCTTTATCTGATCGCCCTGGAAAAAATAGAGGGTCCTGTTAATCCCGGCAGAAGCTAATGGCAAAGTCCACTGCGCATTAGCCTCCATCTGGAAATACCAGATAGCCACCTCATTTTCAGCATTGGCCGCCCAGGATTGCGGAGCCGGATCCGGGGCATCGAAACCACCCAGGGTGCCAGCCACAATTTCAACCCTTGTGAGGTTGCCACTCTCATCTTTCTCCACATATTCAGGGATCTCTTCATTCCATAGCATGGCATAATGCGGATCCACCATTTTACTCGCCCTCGGAAGATTTAGCCAAATCTGGAAAAGTTCCAGAGGATTGGGAGTATCCTGCTTGAGCAACGGAAACATTTCGGCATGCTGGATTCCTTTACCCGCTGTCATCCATTGCACATCTCCGTTCCCGTAACGACCGGCCCCACCCAGTGAATCTGAATGGTCCACCAGACCCTTGCGAACCACCGTAACAGTCTCAAAACCGCGATGGGGATGAACCGGAAAACCTGGAATTGCTTTTCCATGGTACATTCTCCATCCATCTTTTAACTCAAAATCGTTCCCAAGGTTCCTGCCTTCCAGGGAGGTATCGGGGCCGAACTCTTTGTTCCCCTCAGGATAAGCATCGGCGTGATACACGCAAAACAGGAATGGATCCTCCGTCTCCCATGGGAAACCCAGAGGTTTAACATTTATTACAGCTCTACTTTCATATTCCATGATTTCTCCCTCCTTTGAAAAATAACAACCAACAAGCCTTATTGTTAATCAGCTTCTCCACCTAAATGCAAGGTAGAAGTCGATTTAAATCATATATTTATGTACCCAAAAATTACAATCTATATGAAGAATCTTGCTCTTAGAAACAACCTGGGCCTTGTGTTGGCCATTGGTTCTGTCTGGGGCCTGACCGAATTTGCTTTTGGAATGGGCCTTCAGAAATGTGCAACCCTGTATACGGGAGGAATACTTACTGGAATAGCCTTTTTCTGGCTCTCCTTCTTATGGAGTGTTACCCGTAAATATCTACCAATCCTTATTATTGTTGGAATAGCCATACTATTTAAATTTCTGGATGCACTGCTACTGTCGGTGGCCTGGAACCATGGCTCCATACTCAATCCTGTGTTTGCTTTCTTTACCCTTTTGCTTGGATTTGTGCTTTTCTCCACCCTGTTCAGGAAAGGATTCTCTTCAAGATTGATGAGCAGAATCATGGTGGGGGCAGGAGCTGCCATTGTAGCCACAGCACTTTTCCCACTTGTGAAATTCGCCTCAGGTACGCCGGCATGCCTATATGCTGCCACAAATATCCCACTGGCGATTTACACTGCCCCGGTAACCATTGTTATCTCTATGATCACTGTCCCCCTGGGATATAAAGCAGCTAGTTGGTACACCCATGTGTTCCTAAATAATCAAACAATGTATCCTGCCTCGTTTATGGCCAGAGTGTGGTCGCCTGCAGTAGTGATTTGCTGCCTGCTGATTATTACACTGATCAGGATCATATAACAGAACTGACTATTGTATGAGAAGTATCTACCCTTCGATACTTGAACAGATCCGTAATGGATCAAGGTGTGTCCTGGCCACTGTGGTGAGCACCTCAGGATCAACCCCGCAAAAACCAGGTAGCTCCGCTCTTTTTGGGAAAGAGGGACTGCTGGCCGGAACTGTAGGTGGAGGTCTGCTGGAAGGTGAAGTTCAGCATCTGGCTGCAAATATCCTGATCGCTGAAACTTCAGACCTTGTCTACTTTAACCTGGATAGCGATGAGGGAGAAGAGGGAGCCATCTGTGGAGGAGAAGCAAATGTACTGGTGGATGCCAATCCCGCAACACATATGAAGGCGCTGGTGGCCATGGAGAAATCACTGGCTATGCGTAAACAGGGATTCCTGCTCACGGTGGTAAACAAAAAACTGGAGCAGGGCAGATTCATTGCCAGATACTGGTTGGAGGGAAATGTGGATGAAGAGTTAGCTCCTGATTTGGATCCTTCTGTAAAGGATGTCATTCCCGGACATCTAAAACAGGCCATCAGGTATGGATTTACGGAAGTGGTATTTAAACCCACAGGTCGGGGTGCCACCGAAATGGCATATCTGGAGCATATGAAGCCCATGCCCCGCCTTTTAATTGCCGGGGCTGGTCACGTGGGCAGAGCCCTTGCCCATCTGGGAGCACTGCTCGAATTTGAAGTCACCGTAGTAGATGACCGGCAGGAGTTCGCAAACCCGGTAAATATTCCTGATGCCAATCACCTGGTGGTAAAGGAAGTTGGAGCTGCCATGATTGAGTTGGGAAAAGGGCCGGATACTTATATAGTGATCGTTACCAGGGGGCATCAATATGATGCTGAGGCACTTAAGCCTTGTATTGGTTTTAATGTTGCATATATTGGGATGATTGGTAGTACCCACAAGGTAGCTGTGATGAAAAAACAATTCCTGGAGAATCAATGGGTCACTCCGGAACAGTGGTCAGATATTCACACTCCCATTGGGATCGCCATTGGATCCAAGACGGTAGAGGAGATTGCAATCAGCATTGCAGCTCAACTGGTTGAGGTCCGGAACAGGAAAATTGCATCTCATGCAGAATAACTGGGCCATCATACTGGCGGCAGGATCCTCCCGGCGCATGGGCACACAAAAGATGCTGTTGCCCTACGGGGAGAATACCATTATTGAAACGGTTGTGGATCATGTATTGGGCTCAAGCATCGAAAATGTGTTGGTAGTCCTGGGGCCCGATCCTCATAAGATCAAAGAAACACTGGTGGGCAAGCCTGTCAAATTCTGCCATAATATCAACCACGAAGAGGGAATGCTCTCTTCTGTAATATGCGGATTCAGGGCACTGCCCGAGGATGCTGAAACAGCATTGATTTACCTGGGCGACCAACCCAATATTACAGCTGAAGTAACCAACGCAGTCCTTGAAGCCTATAATGAAGAGCTCTACGGAATTGTAATCCCTGTCTATGAACACAGGCGGGGGCACCCACTTCTGGTGGATATGAAATACCGTCGGGATGTTGAAAAACTAGATCTGGAACAGGGGCTCAGGACTCTAAGACACCAGTTCCCGGAAGATGTTCTTGAAGTGGAGGTAAATGAACCAGGTATCCTGCTGGATATTGATACCCGTGAGGACTATGACAATGCAACTAAAATAGATGACAATGGATAAACTCATTCAATTTAACCTGAATGGTAAGGAGACAGAAATAACCATTGATCCTACCCTCACACTGATGTGGGTCCTCAGGGATCAGTTTGGCCTTACCGGTACCAAATATGGTTGTGGAATTGGCGTATGCGGAGCCTGCACCATCCTGCTGGACAATGAAGCCATCCGATCGTGCATGCTACAGGTAAGTGATGTGGCAAACCGGAAAATAGTGACCATAGAGGGACTCTCTTCAAACGGAGAGCTTCATCCGGTGCAGAAGGCCTTTATGGAAAAGGATGCACTGCAATGCGGATATTGTACACCCGGTATGATCATGAATGCAACGGGACTTCTGTTATCCAATCCAGAACCCACCAGGGAGGAGATCATCTATGGAATGGAAGACAACCTGTGCAGATGTGGCGCACATATCAGAATCATAGAAGCCATACAGGCAGCCGGTCTTGAAATGAAAAAAGCCAAATAGCCATGAAAAGGAATATAAAAGAACAAAGGCGAAGGTTAGCTACCACAAAAAATCCTTTTGAAGTGAAAAGAAGGGATTTCTTCAAACTGCTTGGTGGAGGAGTTGTGGTCTATATGAGCACACACAATCCATCCGAGTTAATGGCTCTGCCCCTGGCACAACGAAGAGAGGTACCCAAAGACTATAACGCCTTCCTCACCATTAAGGAGGATGGTGAAGTAATCTGTCATGTGGGGAAAATTGAGATGGGACAGGGACCCATCACCTCCCTGCCTCAGCAGGTAGCTGACGAACTGGATGTTCCTATAGAATCAATCACCATGGTGATGGGAGATACTGGCATCTGTTCATACGATGCCGGAACATGGGGCTCACTTACCACCAGGGAGTACAGCCACTATCTGCGTGATGCCTGTGCAGAGGCCAGGGCTGTGCTGATAGAGATGGCCTCAGAGTACCTGGATATCTCCAATGAGAACCTGAAGATAAAGGATGGAGTGGTTTTCGACTCTTCCAATCCGGATAAAAAAGTTTCATATGGCTGGCTCACCAAAGGAGAGCGTCTGGAGCGATACATGGATGAAAAACCTTCTGTGAAAGACCATACCCAATTCAATTACGTGGGTCAATCCATGCTCCACGCCGATGCCCGTCTAAAGGTAACCGGTGAAGCTGTCTATACAGCAGATGTAAAAATGCCCGGTCAGGTTTACGCAAAGGTTCTCAGACCCCCTTCTCACCTGGTGCAACTCATCTCGGTGGATTACTCAGAAGCAGAGAAGATAGAGGGGATCCAGGTAGTGAGAGATGGAGATCTGGTGGCCGTTCTCCATGAGTTACCTGAAGTAGCTGAAAGAGCACTAGCCACAGTAAAGGCTGAATATACTGCTGATGAAAAGCAGGTGGATGATAAATCCGTGTTTGAATACCTGCTGAATGCCCCGGCAAAGAGTCGTGAAGTGGAGAGCTTAGGGAATCTGGAAGAGGGTGAAAATCAAGCTGAACTAATTATTGAAAGTGAGTTTCATGATGGGTACAAGGCTCATGCGCCCATTGAACCTCATGCAGCCCTTGCCCAATGGAATGGTGATAAGGTAATCGTTTGGGGATCCTGCCAATCCCCTTTTGGGGCACAGGATCAGATTGCCAGGGAACTGGAAATGGAGTTGGAGAATGTAAGAATCATTACCCCCTTTCTGGGTGGAGGATTTGGAGGAAAAATATACCATCCCCAGGTAATCGAAGCTGTCAGGATCGCAAGAATTGCACAGAAACCAGTGATGGTTACTTATACGCGGGAGGAGGAGTTCTATATGGACTTTTTCAGAAATGCCACAGTTGTGAAAATCAAATCGGGAGTGACCAAAGAGGGTAAAATTGTGTTATGGGACTTTCATCAATACCATGCCGGACCCCGTGGCTCCGATACCATCTATAATGTACCCCACGCCAAAATAACTCAGTATTCGAACCAATCAGGATCACCAGTACATCCCTTACCAGTGGGAGCGTGGAGAGCTCCCCATGCCAATTCAAACACATTTGCAAGGGAATCCCATGTAGATATCATGGCAGCAAAAATTGGAGTTGATCCGGTTCAATTCAGGCTCGATAACCTTTCCGACCAAAAAATGATCCATGTGGTGGAAGCCCTGAGAGACAAGTTTGATTATACCCCTGCCCAAGGTCCCAGCGGTCGGGGAATCGGGATGGCTTTGGGGACAGATGCAGGAACCTGGGTGGCAGTAATGATCGAAGTGAAGGTGGATAATAAGACCGGTGAAGTTCAACCCATCAGGGCAGTAGTTTCGCAGGATATGGGGATGTGTGTCAACCCCCAGGGAACCATTATCCAGGCAGAGGGGTGTGTGACCATGGGAATGGGATATGCCCTTTCCGAAGATATTGAATTCAAAGGAGGTGATGTAATTAGCCGAAACTTTGACACCTACCAGCTGCCCCTCTTCTCCTGGGTACCGGAAGTGATCGATACAGTGATACTTGACAGGCAGGATCAACCACCCCAGGGAGCTGGTGAACCAGCCATTATCTGTATGGGCGGAGCCATTGCCAACGCCATTTTTGATGCATGCGGAGCCAGGGTTTACCAGATGCCAATGACTCCCAAAAGGGTACTGGAAGGTATCAAAAAGGTCGGGAAATAGTTTACATCCGATTGGCTGTGATTATTCCATAGATAAGGGAGGCACTCAGCAATACGAAGAGGGCCACCCAGATCCATATGTATCTCTTCTTCGTATGCTCGAGTCGATCGCTCTGCTCAAGTACCCCGTGCTGCAGATCAGAAAGGTATGCTTTCAATGACCTGAGGCTGCGAATACCTGCCACTTTTTGTGACCCGTAGATGAATAAAAAAGCCACCAGGGTAACTATCACAAACATCACTTTGTTGTTGATGACATAGTTCCCATTGTCGTTATCGATATAGAGATTCACATTGGTCATCAGGATAATCACCGAGACTGAGACCAGGAAAAGCCAGATCTCATAAGGTCTCTTGAAGAACCAGAGTTGTCGCTCAATTAATACTTGAAGTGAATCGCTGTACTTATTGATATCTTTTAGCTTATAGAACAAATCTATTCCATATATCAGGATTCCGATGGTAAGGATCAGTTGTGGAACCAGTACCCAGATCATGGCTGGATTACTGGAATACCCCGCCAGATTCATAGAGAGTAAAATTACATTGGCTAGCTGAACCATCCCATAAAAGCCCAAATTCATATTGATTTTTCGGGTTCCTTTAAAGGTCTTCTCGTTTAAATATTGTTCAATCATTTTTTTGTCGGTTTTTTCATCCCTGAACAGCCGGTCATTGCCTTCCTGCCACATGCCAATTAACCCATCTTTTTTCATGTTGTGGAATTTTGAAGGTTAAAAAGTTTCCTTAGCTTTTCCCTGATTCTCACCAGGCGGACACTTACATTCTTTATGCTTATCCCGGTGATGTCTGCAATCTCTTCGTAAGAACACTCTTCCAGGTATAGAAAGACAATGGTCTTGTCCAGGTCCTTTAGTTTTGAAATATGTCTGTATAACTGCCCGATTCTGCTCTCTTCTTCTATTTGGTCGGAATTTTCATCCCTTATCTCCAGGTTAAAATCTGATAAACTGGAATACTTCAATTTTCGGGCACGCAGTCCCAGCATGGCAGTATTCAGGGCGATCCGGTACATCCACGAGTGGAACCTGGATTCTCCCCTGAAAGTGGGATAGGATTTCCAGAGTTGATATATGATCTCCTGCTTCAGATCCTCCCGATCTTCCTGGGCCGCATAGAGATTACAAATTTTGTAGATGATTCGCATATGCTTAAAAACCATCTCCACAAAATATGCTTTGTCAGGTACCTGTTGTCTCAATGCATTAAGATTTAGTTACCCATTAGTTACAAACAGGAGGGAAAAACTACAGTAAAGTTCAATTTTATTTATCCATGGCAGCAATCAATTCCCCTACATCGCTTTCGTTGTTGAATACATTGATTGAAATCCGGATGTTATTACCCCTCAATGAAACATAAACATTTCGGGATTGTAATTCGGCCAACAGCGCTTCTCCATTTGTATCGGCAAGCAGTTGTAAACCCATCAAGTGATGAGCCCTGTACGCTTCATCATCTAAAGTAGCTCCCTTATGAAGAAAATAGTCAATGAGCGGTTCACCCAGCTTGCGGCCATATTCCTGGATTTCTTCCACACCCCAATCCAATATCTGTCGCAAAGCCTCATCAAGCATTGGCATTGAAATAAAATTGCTACTCTGCCCCACATCAAACCTGGTGGCTCCCGGTTTATAAGCATCCACATACTGGGTAAGCCGGTCGAATCGTTCTGCATTGATCCGGGTCATCCACGACTCTTCCAGGGGTATCCCTTCATTAAAATCCTCATGAATAAATGAAAGGGCTGTAGAATAGGGTCCCATCAACCACTTATAGGCAGCACAGATCAAAGCGTCTATCTTATACTTTTTTACATCCATGGGCAGCGCCCCCACCGACTGAGATCCATCCACAATCAGTTTTGCCCCCACTTCCCTGCACCTGTCTCCGATGCTTTCCAGGTCAAACTTTGTTCCATTCATCCAGTGCACAGAAGCCATCACCACAAAGGCCGTATCGCTGCTAATGGCCTCCAGAATTCGTTCATTCCAGTCCCTCCCCTTCTGAGGTAAATCATCTTTACGGGCCACCACTCTGAGTTCGGCCCCGTTATCACTGCACCATCGCTCAGCTGTATAGTAGCAGCTTGGGAACTCTTCGGAAACGGTCAGCGCATGCTGTCCTCTTCTGTAGGGAATATTCCGGATCACGCTGTTCATTCCATAGGATACCGATGGCATAACCGCCACCTGCGAAGGGTCGCAATTCACAAGGGTTCCGAACTTCTGTCGCACTCCCTTTACATCGGTAAAGAAATCCACCGGTTTGATGGAGATGGGATTCCGCTTTCGCTGCATACCCTCAATTCCCTTTTCCTCAACTGATTTTAGCAAGGGGGACATATATGCATTATTCAGATAGTGAATCTCTTCAGGCAGTTGGAAAAGGTGTTTCTGGCAAATCATTGTTTAAAAAATATTGGATTCATTCTACTTTCCTTTCACATATATCTCCCTGAACCTGATTCTTAATTCATCATGTGCATGAAGCTGCAGGGCAAAAAACCCTCTCTCTCCCGAATTTCGGATTTTATGCAGCTTATCATTCAGGATGCCATCGGCATTAAAATCAGTCACCTTGTTGCCATTAACAATGGTAATCACATGCATCCCTTCGCAGATGATTTCCATCTCATTCCACACTTCAGGATCATCTTCATAATAATACAGTTCTGTATGATGTGCAGCTTCAGGAGCCTGATCTGCATTGATATTCCAATCGGGCAGGGAAGGGTAAATCCACCTGCGCACATGCTCCGTCTCATCATAGATCAATCCGGCCCTCATGGGAATAGGCCCGTGGATATCTACTTGTGGCCCGTTTAACCACCCCCCATTTCTTGCGGTATCTGAGTCATCGAAACTGCTTCTGAATTGCACCCCACTGTTACCGGTGGAAGATTTGAAAAGCTGAAACTTCAACTTTAGATGAAAATCAGAATACTCCTTTTCGGTGGCCAGCCAAAAATAGTCGTGGTCCCCATCCCCCATGGAATTAGCCTCTATATAATCCCCTTTGGCAGTCCAATAGACCTTTCCCTTATCAGCCAACGTACAATACACCTTCCATCCTTCCAGGTTCTCTCCATTGTAAAGAGGTTCCCACTCCTGGTTGGTACATTCTGTAAAACAAACTCCGGATGCAAGCAATCCCAGTGCAATAAATGCCACTGGAAAAAAACGGTAAGACTTCATGTTGTCAGTATTTTAAGGTCCATTTGAAGGGGAAATTAACCTTTTCCTGCTAATTCAGAACGATATTTGGCAGTAAATCAGAATTAACCTAAATTTGTCCCCGCAATTTCTGGCTCCATAGTTCAAGGGATAGAATAGCGGTTTCCTAAACCGTAGATACAGGTTCGAGTCCTGTTGGAGCTACAAGTGCAAACCTCGTTGCCGAAGGCATCGGGGTTTTTTATTACAGGCTGGTGTGCTTGCACGAACAGCCAGAAATGAAAAATTCCGGTTATCTGCGTAGCGGAAATGAGGTTTGTAATTGGGCTGCGGAATACCCAGGTCCGTGAGCCTGCAAAGGCAGGCGAACATTCCTGTTTGAGCTACAATAATTACATTAAACCCTCTGACTTACAGGAGGTTTTGTTTTTAGCGGTGTCAATATTGGTGTCAAATACAAATGTTCTATTTCATTCAAATAGCATCTCTTTAATCACTGTTTCACCATTGTTGAGATAGAGCTTGATGAAATACATACCAGTATCAAATCCACGATCAATTCTGATATGACTGGTGTGGTATGCCTTTTCAAATACCTTAATTCCATTTATTGAAAAAATTTCAATGTAACTTATAATTCTCTCACTCTCCACTATAAAACTGTTTGATGTAGGATTCGGAAATAGCCTAATATTATAAGTGGGTTCAATATCCTTTTTATTCAATAGTAAATCACATTCTGAACAATTATTGTTTTCTATTTCTGTGTAGCAGACTAATTCAGATGTTTCCTCGAATGGGAAAATAACCAGTGGTTCAACAAATCCAAATGAAAATCCAATTCCTTCTGTAAATGCAATATCTCCCCATCCTCCATAATCCCTTGTGATCACAAAGCGTTTATGAAATTCTCCACAAACCTGAATAGAGTCAATCTCAGTTACAACCAGATTAAAATCCTCACCGATGCCTTTCTTAATCGTATCTCCAATATCAAGATTAAAGTTGTACAGAACTTCTGGTTCTAATTGACCTGCTTTTATCAATTCTACCTGTCGGTTCAACGTATCATTTACAATTGCGCCGTAGTAATTGAACGATGTATCTAATACATACCACCATCTTAAATGATATTGAAATAATTTATGATATGCTTTGTTATTGATCAAGGTATCTCCGTCGCTATAATATTGATAATAATTGTCTGGCCCTTCATATTCAAAATAGTTAGTAATCCAGATTCCATTCTCAAAATCGAATGGGGTATAGTCCTGACTGAATATAGGTTCATTCATTACCAGGAGAAATAATAATAAACCTAGTGGATGGACTATTCGTGAATTACGAGTCATTATTTATTGTTGAGGGTTTTGAATCTGACTATCAAACAATATAAAGTATTTCATGTAATCATACGCTGGTTTTGAGAACATAGTTGCATCTTTTCCGTTCTGAAAATTTTTGATTCTTTTTAGATCTACCTTGAAATTGTATTTAGCTCTTCTGGAAATTCGGGTCAGTTTTACCAACTCATCCAAACTATGGTGCTTAATCATCAATAGAATTCTTCTGATCCTCTCCCCATTCTATCGAGGTCAAGCAAATTCAGATTGGGGATTAGCTCCTAAACTATACAAAAAGGGCTAATAAAAAAGGAAAGCGTCCTAATAGCTGAGTTCTTAAGAGTATCACTGCAGCACTTTGAAAAAATGAGTTATTTCGACTCATTAGTTAAAATGCAACAATATGGATTACCAACTCGATTACTAGATGCTTCTTTGGAACAATTTTTGTGATAAAAAGAACTTGTAATCAATCTATTAATAGGGTATTATCTTCTTCGAGATCCGGACATGAAACACCTCATTTGTAATTTTACCCTCTTCGTAGTCTTAATAAACATCTTTATATGTATGCCCTCTTGCTATGATCTCGAACCACCTGGTCCCCCACGACCAGTTGCATGCGAAATGCCAGAAGGATATGATTATACAGATTACTACGAAAGTTGGAGGCAGCCGATTTGTACTGCTTCCCTGTGTTCAACATACACATCTATATGGAAAGAACTTCTTATTGAACGTACGACATTAACTGAACCGTATTTCAATGAGCACTTCGAGATAGTTGAATCCCTGATTTATTCATCAGATGAGGGTGACTTTTTTGCAATTGGATATAGAATGCAGAACGACTGGGCCATCGCCTATAATGGAGACCAATTCATAATTAGAATCCATGAGGGTACCAACAGTTTTCCTATGATTGGATTGCCGGTGGATACTTATTTATCCAAGGAAGAAATTGGTGCTGCTTTGGATCGTAAAGGATTTGAATCCCAGATAAATAAGATTCCAAAAACTGGGCCACTTAAATTCTCTTCACCTGAAGAAGCGCTAAATGCTTTAATTACTGAAGCGAATGTTGATACGCTTTGTTTTTACCGGGTTGTATTTAGTATTCACACGGGGACTTTAACTTTAAAATCATTTGCCCAATATATAGATAATGAAGATGAATGTATTGAAGCTACTATTGACTTAATAACTGGTCAAACTTTCATAAAAAAGGCTCATCCCTGCTCTAATGGTTATGATAGATAGCCTATTAATTGAATAATAAACTAGAGTGGAGTTCATCCCTTGTTGATGATTTCTCCAGGAAATGGTACATGGATAATGAAGGGGGGCAGGTGCTGTATGATTATAGCCTGGGGAAAGCCAATGGCTATTCAGTTCGGTGTGTGAAAAATCAGTAGCTACGATCCTAAGTCTTGTAATATGAAATCGTCTGTTCAAATCAGAAAAGCCAGGTCAAGTGATTTTGATTCCATCTGGGTCATCATCAAAGAGGTCATCGCCCTTGGTGATACCTATGTATTTGCTCCCGATTCGGATCGGACAAGCATGCTGGATTACTGGTGTGGTAGCGATAAACACACCTATGTGGCGGTAATTGAGAATGAAGTGGTTGGGACCTTTATCATTAAGGACAACTTCCCCGGACTTGGTTCCCATGTGGCAAATGCATCCTATATGACCCTGCCTGGAGCCTTCGGAAAAGGAATCGGGCGAAGCATGGCTGAGTTTTCACTGACCGAAGTAAAACGACTGGGATATTTAGCCATGCAATTTAATATCGTGGTGAAAAGCAATGAAAGAGCGATCCGCCTGTGGCAAAAACTGGGTTTTGAAATTAAAGGTGAGATTCCGGAAGCATTTAATCATCTGGAAAAAGGGTATACCGATGTTTACATCATGTGGAGAAAATTAAAAAGATGACTTCCGCACTTCTGACATGTTTCTGGTCAGTTTTTCAAATAACCTTAAGAACTCTTCCCTCTCCTCCCGGGTAAAATCCTTGAGTACCGCTTTTATATAGGCATCGTTGGAATAGTTGATGGTAGAACAAACCTGTTTACCGCTGTCTGTGAGATTAATTTGCGCCATTCTCCTATTCTCTTTAGGGATGACCCTGTCCACCAGATTAATATTTACAAGTCCCTCCACGGTCCTGCTCACCGTACTTTTGTCAAGGGAGAGGTTGTTGGCCAGTTCCGAAACAGATATTTCACTGTTCTTCTCGATTTCCAGAAGGGTGTGGCATTGCGCCACACTGATTCCATTGCAACACGAAGCGTTGTTCTGAAAGAAAAGTTCCCTGTCAAAAATCCTGATGATATGCCGAAAATGGTGTATGTAATTCTGATCCATCCATTTAATGTTTTAGTTTAACAACAGGAGGCTTCCTTTCCTGCTCCACAATCACAGGTGGGTTCCGTTCCTTTGAGAAAGCCCCAGATCACTGCCGATGCACATCCCACACCCTGCTTAACGGATAGCGCCCCGGGTTTGCAATTCAGGGCGCATGCTCCACACTCCATGCACCTGTCCTTTTCCACAATTTCGGCCCTTTTATGGGTCATGATAAAGACATTGTGCGGACACACTTCCACACACATGCTGCAACCAATGCACTTCGCAGCATCATAGGTCAGCGTGGATACATTCCTCAGGTAGCTCTGACTATTCATATCATACAAATTTTGAAACTACAATCATCACTAATCCAACAACAACAAAGGCAATTTGAAGGGGAACAAAAAGGCGCATCTCTTTTTGAACCCCACTCAGGGAGGTGTAGGTACTTGCCCCCGTAAAATTCATAGCCAGGAAGGAGGAGATGGCCCCGGAAATAAGAAACCAGCCCGCAAAGTAGAGGGGCGGGTTCGAGGACCAGCTCAATAATGCAACAATGCCAAAGGTGGCAAATCCGGCCACCATTCCCTTTCCACCGAAATGCCTGAAGGGCAACCAGGGTAATAATACCGGACTTAGAAAAGCCCCAGTAAAATAAGCCAAGATCAAATACAGAGCCGCCAGTACACCTTCATTCCACAAATCAGTAAGCGAATATCCATGGGAACTTATTCCGGAGATTCCCACCATAATTACCATGGCATAGAGTAGATAGCGTAATGAATTCACCACCTCAACAGGCGCCAGAATGAGCCTGTCTTTTAAATCAAACCTGACCGATCTCATGGCTTGATCTTTCTTTAAACCACCTGCAAGGTAATCCCTAAGATCCTCAGCCCTGACGGGACCAAACTTCACTGCAAATCCGGAGGACTCTTTCACTTTATGTCCGGAAATTCCGGGCCCTCCTAGCTGTGGGACAATCACACGCTTGTTCGAAACATAGAGGTCCAGCCTGGAATCCTTGATCTGCCTGATCAGTTCATCGGTTCCAAAAGTTCCTTTTCCTGCTGCACACCAGACATTGATTCCATAGGTCTCTAAGACCAGAATCCAGGCATCCATACCCACCAGGTTCTTTCGAACCACATCAAAACTTAACTTGTAATTTGCAGTTACAATTACCTCTGCCTTTTTCCCCGGATTCCCCAGCTTATATAAACCGGGATCGACCCGGTAACTGTTTCTTCCAATGGAAAATCTAACCCGCAAGGCTCCCCGTATATCCTCTCTCGACCACCGGGAGTCAATTCTGGATGGAGTAATAAGAGTCAGGTTGCTAAAATCCATAATAGATGTAATTCAAAACTGTTGCAATATACAACTATTGCGCACGTACACCAAAATGACTTTAATTTTAAATAGCTAGTTTTACGATCCTATTAATCCATTATTTTTGAAAACCCAAAATTATTACCACATGAAAAAATCAATTCTCATCTTCATGCTGTTTATTCCGCTTGTTTTACATGGACAAACAGAGGGAATAGCCATTGAAGAGGTTGAAATTCTACCAGACTTCGTATACGGCACAAATTCCCTGTTTATTAAAGGGAATGGTGATGGCACCTTTCAATACAACATCCTTGATATGATTAATAACCATGAAATACTGACAGGCAATCTGACAACCCTGGAGCCCATGAACCGCGCAGGGAGGTATATGTTCTATACGCCTGACGGAAATCCATATGCCAATGGTTTCTATAGCAATAACATTCCTTTCAAATGCTGGAGCTGCTTTGATAAGGAAGGACAGGTTATCAATTCTCTAAACTATTCAGGCGCCATACAATTTTTGAACAACTTTGGCAGCATCGATCTGGGTGGCGATTCTATCACCTCCCTGAAGAAGGTCCCGGGATACAGAAAGAAAGACATCAAAAGCTTTTTAAACTTCATTGATGAGAATGCAATTTACCCTCCATTTTCATTGATAAGCAATGAACAGGGCAGGGTCATTTGTCAGTTTGTAGTAGACAAATCAGGAAAACTGGTCAATGCAAAGCTCTTGGAAGGGATTAATGAGGACCTGGATCTGGAAGTGTTCCGGTTGATCTCCCTCGCACCTCCCTGGAAACCGCTTAAGATAAAGGGTGATCCTGTGAATGCGGTCTACACCCTTCCCATAAACTTTAGGATTCCCGAACCTCCTTCAACCGCCGAAGGAACAGAAACAGAACCAGAATCCCAATAACAGCCAACTATATTTAAAGTCCCACTATTCCCTTCAACACCACCTCAACGCAACTTTGTTTGTATGCTTCAATTTCCTGTTCAGTTAAATCACCTATCTTATTAATTAACATTAGGTTAAAACCACGTAGAAATGCAAAGATCAGCTCTGCCTTCTGACCCGGATTATCAGCTTTACTGCCCCGATGCTGGTAACATATTTCGATATCATACTTCACATCCTGTATCACTTCCAATTGACGAGGACCGGGTGGATAAGCTTTGTACTGCAGTAGATAAAGGATGGCTCTATAAAGGTTAGGCGAGGATAGGGCCATTTGAATGTTACTCATCACCTGTATACCGAAGATCTGCTCGGGCTTCGAATAATCCAGGCTCTCCTTTAGCCTGCTTCTCTTCTCCAGGGTGCCTGCAAATCCCTCCTCAATGATCTCCATGAGTAAGGAATCCTTATCCTTAAAATAGAGGTAAATCGTTCGTGGTGAATACTCAATGGCTTCCGCCACCTTTCTAATGGTGGTTTTCTCATAACCCTCCTCCACAAGAATCTTAGCTGTAGCTTCGATTATTCTAGCTCTTAGCTCTCTCTTTTCTCTCTCCTTCCGATCTGAAATACCCATTGTTTATTTAGTATACAGTGTTTATTTCACAAATAAAAAACTTCCAAACCAATTATCAAAATATTCTGGGGGAAATCAATTATTACTTTTATTCGTAAGTTATTTTGCTTTCATTCGTAATTTCCGTAGCTTTGTTACTTAACCAATGTCATGATAATAGTTGCATGATCTTCAATGTACAACGATATTCAACCCATGATGGGGAGGGGATCAGGACTCTTATTTTTTACAAGGGCTGTCCACTCAACTGCCATTGGTGCAGCAATCCCGAGAGTCAGTCTTTCGATTACAGCCTGATGTATGACCGCAAGCTTTGCAAAAACTTTGGGGATTGCCTGAAAGTAAATGGAACGGCTATTACACAAACAGAACACAACGGGATTCAGATTCAAAGAGAGTCATTGAGCAATATCGAGAATTTCAGGGAGGTGTGCATCTCAAAAGCGATGACCCTGTCGGGGGAGAAAAAGAGCGTCGATGAATTGCTGATCGAAATTGAAAAAGACAGGCCCTTCTACAGGGAAAATGGAGGTGTAACCCTTTCAGGGGGAGAGCCGCTTTCCCAGGGGGATGAACTTGTGGCCCTTCTGAAAAGACTTAAAATGAAAAAAATAGGGGTAAACATGGAGACCTCCCTTCATGTGAAATGGAACAGGGTGGCCAGGTGCATTGGATATGTGGATGCATTTCTGGTGGATTTGAAACATCTGGATTCCCGGAAGTTCAGAACCTATACAAACGGGGATGTAAAGCTGGTGATGGATAACCTGGTCAGACTCACAAATAGTGAAGCAAACGTGGTGATCCGTATCCCGGTGATACCTGACTTCAATCATACCGAAAAGGAGATATCCAATATGATTGATTTCATTCTCACCTTAAAAAAAGTTAAGGAGGTGCATCTGCTGCCCTATCATACCTTCGGTGTGGAGAAGTACAAAATGCTGGATATGGATTATAAAATGAGTAATAGAAAACAGGTAGAAGACCGGGAGCTGGCTCCCTACATTCAATATGCAAAATCAAAAGGAATAGAAATAAAAATTGGTGGTTAATATGATTATTGAGAAGAACAGGACAGATGTAACAGAACGCATCAAAAATCTGCGGGAAAAAGTTCTGAGTACCAAACCTTCGGTATGTACTGAGCGTGCCCGGTTCTACACCCAGGTATACAGTGAAAATGAGGATCAACCCGTGATCATTAAGCGCGCCCTTTCGCTTGAAAAAACCCTGCAGGAGATGACCATCTTTATTGATGAAGGAGAACTTATCATCGGAAATCAATCTTCTCAACACCGTGCTGCCCCGATTTTTCCAGAATATGCAGTGGACTGGCTACCCGAGGAGATGGATGATCTGGACAAACGTCCGGGCGATGCTTTCTATATAACTGAATCTCATAAAAAAGAGCTGATTGAAATCGCACAGTGGTGGAAAGGTAAGGTACTATGGGATCGTGGCAGGGCCCTCATGTCACAGGAATTAAGAGACCTTCAGGATTCAGCCATCATCAAGGCCACAGGAAACCTCACCTCTGGTGATGCTCATATTGCAGTAGATTTCTATAAGATTCTGTCGGTGGGGCTCAACGGTTACCTGGATGAAATCGACCGATACCATCGCAAGGTGAAGAGATACAACCAGGAAGGGGTAAAAAAGGACCAATTCTATACGGCACTCTCCATCTCCATAAAAGCTTATCAGAACTTCATTCAGAGATATAGCAAGCTGGCCAGGTCACTTGCAGAAGAGGAACAAAACCCTCAACGGGCTCAAGAGTTTCTTTTAATGGCAGAAAACTGTACAGTTATAGCCCAGAAACCTCCCCGGGATTTCTACCAGGCACTGCAGCTTGTCTACTTTGTTCAACTGGTGTTGCAGATTGAAAGCAATGGCCATTCGGTCTCGCTGGGCAGACTGGATCAATACCTCTTCCCCTTTTACCAGCAGGATATTATCACCGGAAAAATATCTGAAGAATTTGCTTCAGAGATACTTGAGAACACATGGATTAAGCTGCTATCTGTCAATAAAATAAGGCCATGGTCACATACCCGTTTCTCTGCAGGCGGACCACTCTATCAGAATGTGACCATCGGCGGACAAACCACAGATGGGAAGGACGCTGTGAATGCATTGAGTTTCCTGATTCTCCATTCGGTAGGCAAGATGAAGCTTACCCAGCCTAACCTGTCGGTAAGGTTTCATAAAAACATCAACCCCGAATTTATGCTGGAGTGCACCCGGGTCATTGAAAAAGGATTTGGTATGCCCTCCTTTAACAACGATGAAATTGTCATACCCGGTCTTCTGGAACTTGGTGTTGAAAAGGAGGATGCCTATAGCTACTCTGCCATTGGATGCATTGAAATTGCAGTTCCCGGGAAATGGGGATACCGGTGCACTGGTATGAGTTTTCTGAACCTGATGAGGGTGTTCCTTGCCTCGCTCCATAATGGGCTTGACAAGCAATCGGGTAAGGTTTTCAATAAAGGAATCGGAAGCTTTTCGGATTTCAACTCCTATGAAGATCTATTCAAAGCCTGGCAGCACCAGATTAAATACTATACCCAGAAAACAGTAGAGATCGATACAGCCGTGGATACAGCCCTGGAAGAACAAGTCCCCGATATCCTTTGCTCTGCCTTTGTGGAAAATTGTATTCCCAGGGGTAAAACCATCAAAGAGGGTGGGTCAAAATATGATTTCATCTCTGGTTTGCAAGTGGGAATAGCCAACCTTGGGAACTCCCTGGCAGCCATTAAAAAACTGGTTTTTGAAGATCACAGAATTTCAAAGGAGCAGCTTTTGGAGGCCCTGGAAACCGATTTTGATGGAGAAGATGGAGAAAAAATCAGGCAGTTGCTTCTCAACTTTGCTCCCAAGTATGGGAACGATGATGATTATGTGGATCTGCTCCTGAAAGAGGCATATATGGAGTATATCAACGAAATAGACAACTATCACACCACCAGGCACAACAGGGGCCCCATAGGGTGTAAATACTATGCAGGCACTTCCAGCATTTCGGCAAATGTGCCCAGCGGTGCAGTGGTACCTGCCACCCCCGACGGCCGTAAAGCTTTTACTCCTGTAGCCGAAGGAAGCTCACCCTCTTCCGGCACAGATCTGCTGGGCCCAACCGCAGTATTCAAATCAGTCTCAAAGTTACCTACTGGAAAAATCATGGGGGGTGTCCTTCTGAACCAGAAACTTTCCCCCAAGACCATTGAGAAGGATGCTGACAAATTGAAGCTGGTCTCCATCATCCATACTTTCTTCGAAGAGCTGAAAGGATGGCATGTGCAATACAACATCGTTTCTCGCGAAACCCTTCTTGCAGCTAAAAAAGATCCTGAGAAATACAGGGACCTGGTGGTGAGAATAGCAGGTTATTCTGCTTTTTTCACTACATTATCACCCGATACCCAGGATGATATCATCGCAAGAACAGAACACTCGCTAAACTTTTAATCCCATGAGCAACCTTTATTGTGGTGTGGATATTGGGGGAACCAAATGCTCCATTGCCCTGATCAATGAAAAAGGGAAGATCCTTGATAAAATTTACACTTGTGCCCATGTGGACAAAGACGAAGAGAGCATAATACAAATGCTGGTGGGCAACATCAGAGAGATCATCAGTCGCAATCAACTGAAGGAATCCGGCCTTCCGGGTATTGGTATCGGGTGTGCCGGACACATACGCTTTCGCGACGGAGTGATCATTACAACCTCTAATCTGAAAGGATTCAAAAACTATCCTCTGAGAGAGAAGTTTCAGTCCCATTTTGATATTCCGGTTATAGTGGATAATGATACCAATGCCCAGGCTCTGGGCGAATACAAGTTTGGAGCCGGGAAAGGATTCGATGACATGGTATTTGTAACAGTAAGTACCGGTATAGGTGCCGGCATTATCATCAATAAACAGCTCTACCGGGGAACCACCGGAACCGCTGGAGAATTCGGACACTCCATCGTGGAACCCGGGAGTGAACTTACCTGTACCTGTGGCAACAGAGGTTGCCTGATGGCACATGCTTGTGGATTGGCTCTCCCTCATCTGTTCGAGAAAAAACTGAAGGAAGGGAAAAAAAGCACCCTGAATCTCCCCCCCAATTTTATCATGTCAAGAATGAGTGGACAGGTTTTAAAACAGGGGTTGGATATGGGAGATCCCGTATCTACGGAGGTTATTGCAGAGAGTGGTTACTATGTGGGAGTGGGACTCTACAACCTGTTCCAGATCTTAAATCCTCCCCTTATCGTACTGGGGGGCGGACTCACCAACTGGGGGGATTTTTACCTGAACAAAATCAAATCTACTTTTTTTGATCTGGCACGCGATATGGTCTATGATCCCATTGAGATTACCATATCAGAAATTGTGGGCGATGCCGGGGTAATTGGAGCAGCTGCCCTCACACTTGACTAACGAATGTTAAATGAACGACAAAATAAGATCCTTGAAATCCTTGGCAGAGGTGATCTGACCTCGGTAGTTTCGTTGTCGGAAGCGCTTAAGGTTTCATCGGTTACCATTAGACAGGATCTGAACTACCTGGAAGGAGAAGGTCTTTTAAAACGCGTTCACGGTGGTGCGGTTTTAAAAGATGCTGATGACCTGTCGAACCGACTGGGTTATAACTATGAACGAAAGCTTCAAATTGCTAAAAAAGTCGCTTCTTATGTTTGTGAAGGTGAAACCATCCTCATTGAGTCGGGATCTGTAAATGTGCTTCTGGCCCGGGAACTCCTGAAAGTTAAGAAGGTTACTATTGTAACCACCAACGTCTACCTGGCACGCCAGTTTAGGAAGAACCAACAGGCCAACATCATTATACTTGGAGGGATCTACCAGCACGACAGCGAAACGCTGGTAGGGAAAATGACCCGTGCCTGCATCGACCAGATCAATATTAACAAGGCATTTATCGGAATTGACGGGTATACTTCTGATGCCGGATTTACATCCCGTGACATTTTCAGGGCTGAAATATCCAGCTACATCATCCAAAAAGCCCGTGATGTATTTATTGTTTCCGACTCCAGTAAATTTGGAAAAACCGAGTTAACAAATGTGTGTCATTCATCTCACATTCAGCATCTAGCAACAGATAAGGGTTTGAGTCAGGAATTTCAAAATGAGTTTATAGAAGCTGGTGTGGAACTCATTCTGGCCTGAATAATTATTTCGCTGATTCGCTAAATTTATGAGGGTAAATCTGAATTTCTTTCTAATTTCAGCTCATCATTTATATACCGGAAAATCATGGAAACAAAACTGCCCTCAATGCGTAAGACACTTGTTATTTTCCTGGCCTTTCAAATGCTTTTCCTCACGGCACAGGAGTCCCTGAAACTTAATGATAAAGAGTACTTTCATACCAAAGGTCTGGATGTAACTGTATTCAGTGATTATTACCCGGACGGCCACCAGTCGGGGGTTACCATCATTCAACATGGAGTCAGGGTAGCAGCTAATGGAGACCTGAGGCTGGAACCCTCCCCGGGACAATGGTCGCCAGTACCCAAAGGAGGATCAAGGATTGTGGACTTTGATAAGCAGCGTATAAGCCAGACTCTCTGGTTCCCCGATTCGAGCAAGAACAATCGTGGTTTTAATCCAATCATCTACCCAGATCTTAAATTCAAATACCAGGTTCATGTAACTGCTCTGCCCGGGAACAGTGTCAAGGTGGTGGTAGACCTTGAGAAACCCCTGCCCCAGGAGTGGATTGGTAAAGTAGGGTTTAACCTGGAGCTGTTTCCAGGAGATCTATTCGGAAAATCGTATTTGCTGGATGAGCACTTTGGAATATTCCCCGACCAACCCTCCGGCAATCTGACCACCGAGTATGGAGAGACAATTTCTGAACCCCTGGGTACCGGTACAACTTTGGTAATAGCCCCAGAGGAGGACCTCCGGAGAATATCAATCCGCTCCAACCGAAACGATCTTGAGCTCTGGGATGGCCGGACCAATCACAACAATGGATGGTTTATTGTAAGAAGTACCCTCCCTGTCAATGTCACAAAGGGTGCCATAGAGTGGATCATCACTCCATCGACGATTTACGGGTGGGAATATGAACCTGTGATCCAGGTTTCACAGCTCGGGTACCATCCTGCTCAAAAGAAGGTAGCGGTGGTCGAACTGGACGGGAACGGCTCTCCTGAAAAGAGTTTCGCCCTCCATAAAGTGGGTGAACTGGGAAGGGAAAAGGTTCTTTCAGGAATACCCCATCCATGGGGATCCTTTCTGCGATACAACTATGTATCCCTCGATTTCTCCGGGGTAACGGAACCGGGGATCTACCAGGTTTCCTATGGGAATAAACTCTCCCATCCTTTTAGAATTGCTGAAGATGTATACGGGAGCAGCGCTTGGCAACCCACCCTTGATTACTACCTGCCTGTGCAGATGTGTCACATGCGGGTCAATGAGAAATACAGGGTATGGCACGACCTCTGTCATATGGATGACGCCCTGATGGCACCTCCTGTACCGTATCATTTTGATGGTTACAAACAGGGTGAAGAGAACCACACCCATTTTGAAGCAGGCGATATGGTTCCGGAACTGGATCGGGGTGGATGGCACGATGCAGGAGATTATGACCTGAGGGTGGAATCCCAGGCTGGAACGGTGTGGATGCTGGCCTTGATGATCGAAGAGTTCGGACTTGACCATGATGCTACAATGATAGACTTCGAAAAGAGATTGGTAGAGATTCATCAGTCCGACAGCATCAATGATGCCCTCCAGCAGATTGAACATGGACTGGCCACCATCCTGGGAGGCTACCGGTCACTGGGCCGGTTATACAGGGGGATCATCTGCTCCGATCTTCGTCAGTACGTGATGCTTGGGGATGCGGCCTCCATGACCGACAATATTCCCGGCAATTCGGATGACCGTTGGGTTTTCACTGAAAATAATCCCGGAAGAGAGCTTCGTGTAATCCCGGGATTGGCAGCTGCCTCCCGGGTTTTAAAAGCCCACAATCCCGAGCTGAGCCAGGAGTCGCTGGAAACAGCCCTGGCTCTCTGGAACCATGCCTCAACAATCCAGGGAAACAGTTCTCAAAAGATCATTGCCTTATCAGAACTTATCCTGGCCACAGGCGATCAGGCGTTAAAGGATACCCTGGTGCTTATGGAAGATGAAATCATCAAAGGAATTAATAAGTGTGGCTGGGCAGTTGGTCACGTTATCTCCTCCATCGACAATCAGGAATTCGCCAGCAATGTTGCTGACGCGGTTAAAGTATATCAAGAGCAACTACAGGCAGAACAGACCAAAGACTCTCCCTACGGAGTGCCCTATAAACCAAATATCTGGGGGGCTGGCTGGAATATTCAGCGCTTTGGTGTGCAGCAATACTTCTATCATAAAGGATGGCCCGAAATTACCACATCCGCTTTTTTTGAAAATGCACTCCATTTTATTCTGGGTGTACATCCAGGATCCAACAATGCCTCTTTTGCATCCGGAGTAGGCTCCAAATCTATCAAAGTGGCTTATGGGGTGAACCGGGCCGACTGGAGCTTCATTCCGGGCGGGGTGGTATCAGGGACAGCCTTGATCCGGCCTGATCTTCCCGAATTGAAAACCTGGCCCTATTTCTGGCAGCAAACCGAGTATGTAATGGGCGGGGGAGCCACCAATTATATGTTCCTGGTACTGGCCGTAAACGCCCTTTATAACTGAGGTTTCAGAACCTCCGATGTACGACTGCCCCTGCCCCGGGTATCAAAAGATTTTAACCTGACCGGTCCTGAAACTTCAACCGGTCCTGAATATTTATGTGAATTCGCATCAGGCTCAGACCCATCCACAGTGTACCGGATCTCAAGTCCCGGGAAATCTATATTGGCATGGAGCTGGCCATCCCTTACCACGGCGCCGGGAGGAGGAAGTCTGTAATTAAAACCTCCAAACAGGTAATCAAGCCTGGGCATCTCACGCTGTCCCACCACATTGGCGAATTCATTCCATGCCTGGTCAAAAGCATCGACTCTTTCCTTTTTATCTTCAATGGAGCCCCACTTCTGCTGACCCGACCAGGCCCTTTCTGCCAGACCCAGAAATTTGGGCATATAGAAGTACTCCAGCATCTCTCCACCTTTGATAAACTCACTCCAGAGATGACCCTGGAGTCCCACGATATTATCATAGGCCTCCGGCTTTAGTTTTTCCATTCCATCAAAAGCTCTCTCCGTATCAATGGGTTGCCAGTACCTGTCAGTGGTAGAGCACTTAAAGAGATCATAGGGGACAAACTCAAATACCCTTTTCGTATTCACCAGTCCGCCCCAATAGTGTCCGGGTTCACTGGGATGCTGGTTATAACCCAAATCGAAATAAAAATTGGTGGCATTACAGAGGATCACAGGAAATCCGGTATTGGCAAGGCGATTCCCCAGGTCAAGGTTAGCCCCCAGGTTGTTCCACACATAGGGGAGCATCTTCTTACCCACAAAATCGGGATTGGGAACCCAAATCCCCTCCTCATTTTTCTTCATGGCTATCTCTTCCCAACCTGCCATAATAAGATCCCTCTCCTCCAGAATCTCATAGAGACGTGTTTCGCAGTAGGCTTGAAGGTTATCTGCTCCTGAAATTCCGGGGTGCTGCTGCAAAAACGCTTCACAAACCGGTGAACCGGTCCAGGAACCATGAGGAACCTCATCCCCTCCTGCATGCATCACCCTCATTTTCAATCCGGCCTCTTTATACATATCCATAATCTCATCTACCACTGTGGCATAAAACAGGTAGGGCGCTTCAAGGCAAACGCAAACCACATTGTCATCGAAGTTCTGCGCCGAGTTGTAGACCGATTTATCCTCGGGATCAATCAGCCTGAATTTCTCTGCCTCTTCCTTTTTCCCCTCCTTCATCAAACGATTATACCTGGTCTCCATGGCATAGATGGCGGCTCTTGCATGCCCGGGAAAATTGATTTCCGGGATCACTTCGATGTGATGATCATCTGCCAGTTTCAGGATCTCGATGAAACTCTCCCTGGTAAGAAAACCGGATCCATGTCCAACTCCTGGCTTGAGGAAAGGACCAGATCCATAATTTGGCATGATATGATCTTTATGGTCTTCTGTATGTCCCCTGTAAGATCCAAACTTGGTAAGTTCGGGAAGGACGGGTATTTCCAGTCTCCAGCCCTCATCATCGGTAATGTGTAGATGCAGCTTATTCATTTTATAGAAAGCCATAACCCTGATCAGCTTTTTTATGGCTTCAGGCTCAATGAAATTCCGGGCAATATCCAGGTGCATTCCCCTGTAGTCAAAGGCTGGCTTATCTTCAATGGTAAATGCTTCCAACTCAATGGAAGTTTGAGATTGTGACCAGACATTCACAGGGAGCATGCTTAACAAACTCTGAATCCCATAGAAAACACCAGCCGGTTCACTTCCTGCAATGAGAACTCCACTCTTCGGATCCGTTGACAGGCTGTACCCTTCATTATCCATTTCGCTGGGAAGGAGGGATAGTTCAAGCTTAATGATATTAGCTCCACCCTCACCTCTCTCCGTTACATTGGATTTGAATCCCATCACCAGATCCAGGATCTCGGCCAGATGGTCAGCTTCACTCTTCAATCCGTCTCCATAGTGAATCTGTAAACCTTCACCCAGGGTGATATTCTCTCCGGAACGCTTCAAATAAACAGGCGAAGGAATTATCATTCCCACCTCTTCCGCTTTCAAAAGGGACTGGTGCCTGTTTTGGTCATAGACCCATTCAGCATCGGGCAAAGGGACCGAGCTCTCCTTTGGATAGACCTTATCCAGGGCCGGAAATGGATTGATGGTATAGCTATTAAACAGAGCTATGGAAAAGACTTCACCCGGAGCACTGTAATAGACCATATAGGGCCCCAATGGCGCTTCATTCTCCTTTAGCACCCGCCCGGACTTATCATAACTGATCTCAACTGACCCTCCTGGATTAAGGCTAAATTCACTGGTGGGTAAAATTCTTACCAGGTCCCCATTCACATGCTCTATCTGTACGTTTCCGGTGACCGATTCCTGGATCACACCACTTCCCATCTGATTAAAATAGAGCGCCCATCCATTGTTACCCAGGACCTGGCTGCCCGTATTAAAAAGAGTAAAAGATGCACTGCTATTCCCCTCCTTAATATTGTTTCCCTTAAACTCCCATTCAAGAGCTAGACCTGAGGTATCTGTATCTTTCATAGTGTTACACGATAAAACGAATAATGGAACCAGCAAGAATAAGAAGGCTTTTTTCATGGCGATTATGCTTTTCTTTAGTAGTTTAGTACACCGACAAAGCTACAAAACATCCAACGAAATACATGATGACTGAACTCTCTGCTCCTGCAAAACCTAACCGTCTGATCTCCCTGGATGCACTCAGGGGATTTACAATTGCTGCCATGGTTATCGTTAACGATCCGGGCACCTGGCAACATGTGTACTGGCCTCTGAGGCATGCCGATTGGAATGGCTGTACCCTTACAGACCTGGTTTTTCCCTTTTTCCTGTTTATGGTGGGTGTTTCCATTGCCCTGGCTTACTCAAAGCGTATGGAAGCCAAGGTATCCAAGAAAAGCCTTTACAGAAAAATCATCATCCGATCAATCAATATCTACCTGCTGGGTATATTTCTCTGGCTTGCTCCGGAGTTTGATTTCAGTGCCATCCGATGGGTGGGTGTTCTTCCCCGGATCGCCTTTGTGTTCCTGGCATGTGCACTTATTTTTCTCAATACAAACTGGAAACAGCAAATAAAAATTGGAGCAATTATCCTGCTATCGTACTGGATCATTGTGGCATATATACCTGTGCCGGGGATCGGAAAACCTGATCTATCCGTTCCTGCCCTCAACTGGGCCAATCACCTGGATACACTTTTATTGCCAGGGGTAATGTGGCAGAAGACCTGGGATCCGGAAGGGATCCTTAGTACTTTCCCTGCCATTGTGACTGGTATGATTGGAATGCTCATGGGAAAGCTCTACCTGTCGGTTAAAGATGAAAATAAAAGGCTGGTCTGGTTATTCTTTATAGGATTTGCCATGTTTTTGGCGGGAGGACTATGGAACTGGATTTTCCCCATAAACAAAAATATATGGACCAGCTCCTATGTACTGTATACCGCAGGGCTGGGGACCCTTGGTCTGGCTTCCTGTATCTTAATTGTTGATATGTGGGGATATACCAAATGGACCTTCCTGGGCAGGGTGTACGGTGCTAATGCCATCACCTCTTATGTTCTTGCTGGTCTGCTTACATCTGTTTTTTATGGTCTGAAATTCGGGGGAGCTTCGCTCAGTGAGTGGTTTATGAGCGGTCTCACCCAGGTGGGATTTGATCCGAGATTTGCTTCCATGCTCTATGCACTGATTTACATGCTAATTATATTCATCCCTGCTTTGATTTTGTACCGGAAGAAAATTTTCATTCGCATCTAGGACTTCAACAATACATTGGTAACATTATATACCCAATTCCGTATAACATTGGGTGCCCTGAAAAAATCAATCAATGACTAAATCGGATAAAAGTATTTTCAAACCGGTAAATGATTCTATAAAACCCAAATCCCAGGTAATTTCATGCATAGAGATACAGGGATTTGATCGCCTTGTGAGGGAAGGAGAGATTTCGACGATCCAGGTGTTCTATGAGAGGGTGGCCCAGGAGATTTACAATACCAGGAAGAAAAACTATTCATGGGGATTCAAGGTAATTGAGCCAGAGTTTCTCAATCTTTCCGGCCGAATTTATCTCACTTCTAAGCTCTATTTTGACGAAGATATGGCTGATCTGAACAGTGTGGTATTCAAACTTTTCATTGAATTTAACAACATCGTCCTCTCCAGCGCTCTGCATATGCATATTCCTGTGAAAGGAATTATAAGAATCGGCAATGTATATAAAGGAAGTGTAACCTCGAGAAAACCAGCCCTGGTATCGGGCAAGGAGCCTCTGATCCTTAACGACCTCCTGAAAGTCTTCTCATTTGGAGAGATTTTTCCACATGGCTTTTCAAGCGGAATGATCCCCGCCGTGGATATGCCCTATCACTTTGGGGTAAATCTCAGCCAAATGCAGGCAGATTTAGATGACATCGAGGCTGTAGGCATCTTTATGCCCCTTGAGTACAGAAATAATGAGGCCACAGAAGTCACCATCCTGTCGAATATGATGACCGCAACAGAAGTAAACAGAAAGGCACTATTTGTTTGTAACTGGATGGAGTGGATGGGCTCATACCTTAAATGCTCGCCTGATAACATTATTGCCTTTGCTGAAGCTGCAGGGAAAGATGGCAAGGATCCTTTTTCAAATTACTGGCAAAGCCTGGTGAACTATTCTGCTGATCTCTAATTAATCTTGACAAATCTGCTTCATTCATACGACCTCACAACCCTTCAATGGGTTCTGCTGGCCGTAAGTGGATTACTTATTGGTATGTCAAAAACGGGGCTTTCAGGAGTAGGTCTAATGGTGGTTCCCATTCTCGCCAATGCTTTTGGCGGAAGGCCATCTGTTGGCCTGTTGCTACCCATTCTGATCTTCGCTGATGTTTTTGCAGTGGCCTGGTATAACCGGCATGCTCAATGGAAACACATACTCCGGCTATTGCCATTCGCAATTTTTGGTATTCTGGTGGCCACCTTTGTAGGTAAAAGCATATCAGATACCACTTTCAGCCGCTTACTTGCTGCCATGGTGGTCATCGGAATCGTCATCCTGGTTTGGAGGGACATCAGGTCGGAAAAGATGAAGATTCCAGAATCAAAATGGTTTGCAGCCAGCCTGGGGTCCCTTGGAGGCTTTGCAACAATGATTGGAAATGCAGCCGGGCCTGTTATGGCTCTTTACCTGCTTTCCATGAGATTGCCCAAGAACATCTATATTGGAACAGGGGCCTGGTTCTTTTTTATAATTAACTTGTCCAAGGTACCTCTGCATATCTGGTCCTGGAAAACCATTACTGCAGAATCATTCATTCTGGATCTGTTTATGATTCCGGCAATCGCCACAGGTGCATTTTTTGGGATCTGGCTGGTAAAGCTCCTGCCTGAAAAGGCCTTCAGGATTATCGTGATCGTTACAACCCTCCTTTCAGCCCTGCTCCTTTTCTAAACCACCCTGTACCTGGTTCTTGAAAGGTGGATTCCTCACCTGGCCCGGACCAGCCAACTCTTCCACATATGTGAGTAACTGCTTCTGGGAAAAGGGTTTTAGGATCAATCTGGATGCACCAAATATTTTGGCCGTCTCAAGGTAGTTATCTGCTGAAATCTTTCCCCCACCCGACATGGCAATAATTTTTAAATCACTTCTGATTCGCCTCATCTCCCTGATGGTTTCAAGTCCTTCTTTCTCCGGCATAATGATATCTGTGATCACCAGAGCGGGCCTGATTTTATTGAACAACCTCAATCCTTCGCTCCCGTTAGATGCAAGATCCACCTCATAACCTGCCCTTTCCAGCATCTTTTTTACCATCAGAAGAATATGAGGCTCATCATCAATAACTAATATCCGTTCCATTATGAAGCTTTTTTAATATTCTGATTCAGCACTTTACCAATTAGCTCACTGAATTCACTCAGAATAAGTGGTTTAGAAATTATATCTGTGATTCCGTACTGTTCAATTGCATTTCCTGGAATTGAATCCTGGTATCCTGTAATAATAATAGCTTTCAAATCGGGACGAATCTGCTTTATCTCTCTAATCAACTCTGTTCCCATCATCTTTGGCATGGCCTGATCGGTTACCAGAAGATCATATTTATCAGGATTATTCCTGAAATCCAGTAACGCTGATTGGCTATCCGATTTGATGTCCACACTGTATCCCAGGCTTTCCAGCATCCTTTTACCCATATAGGTAATCTCCTTTTCATCGTCTACAAACAGGATACTTCCTTTGCCCTTTTTTACTTTCTGGGACACTTCTCCTTCCGATAACAATTGTTCCGAATGTTGAGGAAGATAGATCATGAATGTGGATCCCTTGCCCGGTTCACTTTCTACAACGATGGCTCCGTTATAATTGCTTACAATACCATGTACCACCGAAAGTCCCAGTCCGGATCCCGATCCAACCTCCTTTTTGGTGAAAAAGGGTTCAAAGATCCTTTCGATGGTCCTTTTATCCATGCCATGACCTGTATCTGCAATGATCAGCCTCACATAGGTACCTTTCTGGATTTTGTCCAATCCATTGACCTGGCCAGCACGTACCGATTGCTTATCCAACTGCACTGTAAGCACTCCCCCGTTATTCATCATTGCGTGGTAGGCATTGGTGCACAAATTCATTATAATCTGGTGCATCTGTGTGGAATCTGCCAGTACGGTCCCGCAACTGGTATCCAGATCCTGTTGGATCTCTATGTTTGAGGGGAAAGAGGCTCTCATAAGTTTCAAAACCTCTCTTACAACTTCATCGAGTTTTAGTGGCTTTTTATCGAAGTCCACCTGTCGGCTGAAAGTAAGGATTTGCTGAACCAGATCCTTTCCTCTGACCGCAGCACTGTTTATCTGCTCGATATCATAACGCAAAATACTCTCCTCCGAAAGCTCCTCCAGTGCCATCTCTGTATACCCCAGGATAGGGGTCAGAATGTTGTTGAAATCATGCGCGATACCACCCGCCAGTGTTCCGATGGTTTCCATCTTTTGAAGCTGCAGCAACTGGCCCTCAAATTTAGTTTTCTCTTTTTCGTGGTGCTTTCGAATTTCTATCTCTTTTTTCAGGTCCTTGTTAGCTAAGGTAAGCTGTTGAGTTCTCTCCTGCACCCTTTTCTCAAGTGCGTTGTTAGCCGCCTTTACTTTTGCCTGCTCTTTCTCCAGGAGAATGCGCATATAGAAATCCCTTCGAGCCGATTGCTCCATGAAATAGCTTATAAACATTCCTATTACATTGGCACTTATGAAAAAGAAGTTATTATTGATCAGAATTTCAATGGGTGTATCGGAGAGCCATATGGCAGCTACCTCATAACTGGCTACGATAGACCAGCCAACCACAGTAGCATATATGAACCTGGCTTTGATAAACGTATATCCGATAATAAAGATGAGGATCAAACCGGCATAATAGGTATAATGGTCTGCCACATTTGCAGCATATATGATCATCACAATAATAGATAGCCCGGTGAGGTACATGGTGGCTGAAAGCACTGTTTGCATGAACTTTTTGAAAACCGGGACAAATGAGAATCCAATCACCCCAAGAAGCAGTGGAGTGATGATCCCAAACCTGATGGTCCAGAACATGCTCTTAAGTTCGGGCAACAGGATGGCATCCAGAAAAGCAAAGATCGCAAAAAAGAATACTGAAAGGATCAATGAAAACCTCATTGGAGTGATGGAGCGATTAAAATAGTCGTTCCTGAAGTCCATCTCATACTTCTTTATATCTCCCACAAAGGCAAGGGTAATCTTGTTCAACTTCCAATCGTCCCCTCCGGTTGTTGGCATCCCAAACAGATTCCCTTTGAAAATTGATAATAGTTTCATCCTATGAGGCTGCTTTGATTCTAAGGAACAGGTTTACTCCCAGTTCTTCCATTTCCACCTCAACCAGCTCTTCAGCGGCTTCAGCTTCCAGTGCCATTCTAACCAGGTCATTCTTTGACCTGTGTACCAGATACCAGTCTGAAAGTACTTCCATCAGTCTCCGGGTCGGATTGCTGTTGGAAAAATTCCCAATAATGAATTCTCCACCATCCGAAAGATATTTATAGTACTTATTGACCATATAGACAAAGTGCTTGTCCTTAAAATAGTCGAACAATCCGGCACTCCAGATCAAATCGTACCACTGGTAGGGTTTATATCTTAAGACATTGATTTTAAAATATTTAATTGAGTCCTTAAATGGTTCATTTTGTTTCTTCGCAAAATCGATGGCATTCTGGTCAAAATCCACCAGGTCGAACTTGATCTTGCTATGGGGATTGTTTTGAAGGTATTCATTGACATCTGTGGCCGGACCCGAACCCAGTATCAGAACATGTTTCGCCTCACCTGATACATTATCAATCTCCGCACAACGCTTTAAGAAGTAGTCTTTCCTGTTTCGCACAGCCTGTGCTCCAGCCTGGTTCTGAAAAAAACGATCCCAGTTCCCATACTTATTATCCGGATTTACATGGACCTTATAGATGTTATGAATGATGGTAAAATCTCCGGGATAACCAAAAGGCTTAACAAATCCGTGACCAATAAGGGTATTTTCATCGAGTGACTCCCGGATCACATTTCTGAAATATTCCAGCTCCTGGTCCTCCAGATTATTAACGATAGCTGCAAATTCGCTGTATTCATGAGGCTCCGGGCCTCCTTTCTCCACTAGTGTATTCAAAAAATTCTGGTCTTCTTCAGAGAGTTGGTTGAGGGATGATGATGAGGGCATACGTGTCTTGTATTAATGGTTTCATTAATAGTTAACCTAATTGATAATAAAATAAAACTGTTGCTGTATTTCCCAAAGGGAGATACAAGCGGGTTAGCTTCAATCTATATTCCAGCTGCTTTTACGAGGGGGTATTCACATTGTTTCATTAACAAGCAACTAAGTCGCGTAGAATCTCTTTAAATAAGTGTACAACTGACATCTTGCTTGAATCTACAAGCAAAATTTGCTTTCTTTAACGCTCCTGATTATGAGACGAAAAAGCACAAAATTTGGCAGGTTACTATTCCTTGCTGGAGTGGTAGTGGCGTCAGTAGCTATTTTTCTAGGAAACAAGGCTGTATCAGCAACCTCCAGTGATGAATTCTGCGCTTCGTGTCACATTCACCCTCATTCAACTCAGAGCTGGAAACTCTCCACACATCATGATAACAAGCGTGGCATACATGTGCATTGCGTAGATTGCCACCTGCCTCCCCATGGCGAAGGATACCTGGTAGAAAAGACCCGCACAGGTCTTCGCGACCTTTACGGGAAAATCTTTCAGGATCCTGAAAGTTTCAACTGGGAGGAAAAATCACAGATCGAATATGCTAAGAACCATTCCTTTGAGGCTTCCTGTAAACATTGTCATCAGAACAATTTTCCACTTGGTTTAACCGCAGAGGGCAGAGAAGCACATCTCTACTACGAAAAAAAGGAGGGAGAATTACATTGCATCAATTGCCACATCACCGTTGGACATCACGATCCGGATCGCATGCATGCACAAAATATGGATTTTGGAACTACTGAAGTAGTAGAAACTGAAATTTACACCGAACCAGGGGTCATTACTGGTTTTAATAATTTCACTGAGTATATTCCCGGGTCCAGTGTGAGTTTTGAAATGGTTGCCATACCCGGTGGTACCTTTCAATTGGGTAGCCCGGAAAATGAGCCTCTCAGAAGTGAAGATGAAGGCCCCCAGGTAGAGGTCTCTGTCACCTCCTTTTTTATGGCAAAGATTGAGGTGTCGTGGGATGAATATCTGGCGTTCTTTAAACAGACTGGATCTCTTATTAAAACCACAGACACTTATGTCAATGTGGACCCCGGTGATGTGGACGCAATTTCGGGACCAACCCCTCCCTATGGAGCACCAGATCAGGGCTGGGGAAAGGGAAAAATGCCAGCTATTACCATGACCCATCATGCTGCGGAGGTATATTGTCAGTGGCTGTCAGAAATTACTGGAAAATCCTATCGCCTTCCCACTGAAGCAGAATGGGAATATGCCGCCCGGGGTGGGACCACTACTCCCTATTTCTTTGAAGGAGATCCAAGGCGCTACGTAAAAAAAGGAATAAGGAATAAACTTTTTGGAGTTGATACCACCGGTATTAACAGTTACATTTCTTATAGTGAGAATAGCAGAGCCAGATATGCAGGGCCAGATCGGGTCAAAGAAAATCCCTTTGGATTAATTAATATGCTTGGCAATGTGGTAGAATTTTGTTCTGACTGGTACTCAGCCGGGGCTTACTCACAATATTCAGGAGGCATCCTCTCCAATCCCACCGGACCTGCTTCAGGTGAAGAACATGTGATCAGGGGTGGCTCCTTTGTGGATGGAGCTGATCAGGTTCGCTGCGCTTCCAGGGATTTCACCAAAACGGAACCCTGGATGATGACCGATCCGCAAATCCCAAAAAGTGTCTGGTGGTACTCAGACTGCATGTATGTGGGATTCAGGGTAGTTTGTGAAAATAGTGAATCTTCTATTGGTGAATAATATGTATCTTACGTAACCTTATTTTTATAATATTTAAAGCCTGTCAATCATGGGATCAACTAACAAAACAAGTCGTCGTAGATTTTTAGAGAACACAGCTGCCATTGGTGCCATTGGTGCCATTGGAGCCAGTCAACTTATTAAATCCTGCTCGCCGGGGGAGTCCACCGGAAAGGTTGAAGAACCCTCTTTTCTGGCTACTGCTCCAGAGGGCCAACCTCTTAAAGCTGGTGTAGTGGGTTGTGGCGGACGCGGAACCGGTGCTGCAATCAACTTCCTTGATTCTGGACCAGGCCTGAGTGTAGTTGCTGTGGCTGATGTATTTCAGGACAGGGTCGACGGCATTCGTAAAAAACTCAAGGATGAGAAAAATGTAGTATTGGATGATTCGAATTGTTTCACTGGATTTGATGCCTATAAGCGGTTAATTGAAACGGATGTGGATATCGTTATTCTGGCTACTCCACCCTATTTCCGTCCGGAACATTTCCAGGCTTGCGTGGAGGCCCGTAAACATGTGTTTATGGAAAAACCCGTGGCAGTGGATCCCGTAGGAGCCCGTGCAGTGATGGCTGCCTCTAAGCAGGCTGAAGCTGCTGGCCTGTGTGTAGTAACCGGTACACAACGCCGCCACCAGTGGTCCTATAATAATCTGTATGCCCGTGTGAAGGCAGGGATGATAGGAGATATTACATCCACCAATGTTTATTGGAATATGGGTAAGCTCTGGCACAAGGAACAACTGGCTGGATGGACCGAAATGGAGTTTATGCTTCGCGACTGGGTGAACTGGACCTGGCTCTCGGGGGATCACATCGTGGAACAACATGTCCATAACATTGATGTGAGCAACTGGTTTGTGGGTGGCGTTCCTGTTGAAGCAGTGGGAATGGGCTCCAGATTGAGAAGACCTACCGGAGATTGCTACGACAATTTCAGTGTTGATTTCGTATATGATAAGAAGTTGCATATGGGGAGCATGTGTCGACAAATTAATGATTGTGCCAACAGCGTCAGCGAGCACATCAGAGGTACAAAGGGGTATATGATTGCCGGAGATAATAATCAGAGTCTTTGGGATGCAGATGGAAATGTTCTTTACGAGTACACCTCTCCTGTGGATGCACAGGGAGATCCTATTGAAAACAATCCATATGTTCAGGAGCACACCGACCTTGTTGCAGCCATTCGTACAGGAAACCAGATCGTTGAAGCCGAAGAGACTGCTAAGTCTGTCCTAACAGCCATTATGGGAAGGCAGGCTGCTTACACCGGTAAAAAAGTAACATGGGAGGAGATGATGGGTTCAGGTCTGAAAATTGGTCCCAAAGGTGAAATGAAACTGGGTCCTGTGGATATGGACAAAACTTCCCCCATTGCAGGATCAGCTCCGGCCTAAGCAATTCTGAATATTAATCAATAAAAATCCGGGTAGCCTCCAGAAATGGGCTACCCGGATTTTATTTTATCGAACTGCTTCTAAAAATTATCTACACTTGCATAAGCTTTGATTAAGGCTTCTTCTCCCTCCTTGCCACCGATTGAATTCCCGTGTTCCATACCAACAATCCCTGTATACCCTTTTTCATGGATGTGTTTAAATACATTCAGGTAGTTGATCTCCCCTGTGGTGGGTTCCTTCCTTCCCGGATTGTCTCCTACCTGGAAATAGGCAATCTCTTCCCATGCCAGGTCCATATTGGGTATGAGGTTCCCTTCATGGATCTGCTGGTGATAGAGGTCATCCAGGATCTTACAGGCCGGGCTTTCCACTGCCTGACAAATTTGATAACCCTGTGAAATCTTATTTAGGAACAATCCCGGATGATCCCTGAAGTTCAAAGGTTCAAGCACCATGGTAAGTCCATGAGGCTCCAGTATTTCACTGGCTCGCCTCAGGGCTTCAATCACATTCCTGGTTTGATATCCCATATCTTTTTGCAGATCCACATGACCAGGGACAACAGTCATCCACCTGGCATTGACCCTCTTTGCCACTTCCACCGACTCTTCTATTTCCTTTAAGAATTCATCCAGCTTTTCCTGATTCCCACTGGTTAGACTAGGCTCTTTCCAGTAGATGGTATGGGCTACAAAGACGCCCATCTCCATTCCCAGATTTGCCATTTTACTGCTAATCTTCTCCTGCATGGAAATCTCACGGCCCTTCATTCCATTATCTTCCATAGCCGTGAACCCGGTATCGGCCATAAATTGAAGCTGATCAATTAAATTCTCTCCTGCCGAATGTTTAAACATCCCAAAATGGGGAGCATATTTAAGATTAAAATTTTGCTTTGCCTGAGGAATTGGGTTTGCCGAACCATTTGAAGCATGGGCCATGCTTCCAGAAACTATCGCAGCAGAGGCCAAGGCGCTGCTTTTAAGAAAAGATCTACGTTGCATAGGTATAGTGTTTTAAAGTTGAGTATTTCATCTGTTCACTAAATTACTAAATAAATCATTTCCATTCCTGCCAGACCGAAATCCATCAAGAAACCAGAAGATAATCTTCCCCTTCAACATACCCACGGTCTTCCAGAAATTCCTGAATCCTCTCCCGGTTGTTCATCTGCCTGATGTAGGTAAGTATAAAACAGGTTCCAGCTTTGGGCAGCTCTTTATAGTAGATTACCTCTTTCTCAATCTGGCGGTTGCTTTTTGTATCAATATAGATGTTAATCCTGATCCCATGTTGTTCAAGAATCCTGGCCCTTCTTCTGGAAATCCTGCTGGCCCCCCATATCGCTACATTTGGATGAAATGGATTGTGTTCCTCCAACCATTTAGCCAGATACCTACTTTTAATCTCATAAAACGACTTGTCGCTGTAGATGGGATCTGTACGGGTAAGGCGTTGCTCCGAATCATGCCAGTCCAGTATGATTTCAGGCAACTTTGCAATCTTCACACCCTGGTCCAGCCATCTTAACCACATCTCATAATCCTCTGGAAAATCTCCACATAGATACATTCCATGCTTTACCATAGTCTCCCTCCTCCACATGGCGGTTGGGTTCACAATGGGAGCTTCAATAAACCGCCGGGAAGAGATCTCCTCATAGGTGGTCAGGGAGTTACTCCAATCCACAAAACGCTTGAATCCTTCAGTCTGTTGAGCCTCACCCACATGTTTGACACGTCCAGCTACCGCTCCATACTCAGGATTGTGATTCAGAAATTCTACCTGGAGTGTTAATCTCTCAGGATAAGCCCAATCATCTGCATCCATCCTTGCCAGGTACCCTCCTGTACTCTGCGCCGCTCCATAATTGGAAGCAAACATCACCCCCTGCCTGGATTCACTCACCAGTTTGATTCTCCTATCCCGACCGGTCCATTCATTAGCTATTTCGCCACTCCGATCGGAGGAGTTGTTATCCACAAGCAAACACTCGAAGTCCACAAACTCCTGTTCATGTATGCTCTCCACAGCCCTGTGCAAGGTTTTTTCTGCATTAAAAAAGGGAAGCACTACAGATACCTTGGGATGTGTGGTTGACATGTATCAGTTTATTTGCTGACAAAGATAAACATGTATCCATTGTTCAGTAAGTAAACCATTGACTATATTTGAATAGCATTTTATGTTTAACTAACCCTAAACTAAATTCAAATGGTTGATTCAACTCTTGTCCTTAAAGGGCAAACGATTGCTTATTCCTGTTATTGCCTGGTCATATTGCTGGTGATGACATGGTTTGCTCTGCGTATTACCAGACCTGGTAAAAGCAAAGTAAATCCGATACTATTCTATTCTTTTGTTGGATTTCTGACTGTGCTTGGTGTTTCTCTTCACATCGTTACCTACAACACCATTCCATGGGCGGAGATGGATCTCAATCGCCACGAGATTACTCCTGACAAATCTTTTGCCATTGATGTGGCCAATCATGAATTTTTACTTCCCGCTGAAAAAATGATCGTGGAAGTGGGAGAAATTGTAGTGTTTGATGTTACATCCAAGGATCTGACCTATGGATTCGGCTTGTTCAGAAAGGACAACACCATGTTATTTCAGATGCAGGTTGTGCCCGGTCACCGGAACGATATCATGTGGAAATTCGTAAAACCAGGTATCTATAGCATCCGATCCACCGAATACTCTGGTCCCAAGGGGATAGCCATGGTGGTGGAAAATGCAGTGGAAGTGGTCCCCGAGGGTACCCTTTCAAAATAATCCCGTTCATAAACCTTAAAAAATTGTCAATATGTCATTTATAAATACATTTATGAAGGGCGAAGAGGGATTATTCAAAGCAGAATCCCTAACCGCCATGCAAAAACTTACCCTTCGTTTTGTAGTGGTAGGTCTTGTTTATTATCTCTTTGTTGTGGTCGAAGGTATGATCATGCGGATTGTCGAAGTAGAACAGATCGAAATGATCTCCCAAGAGCAGTTCTTCGCTATCCTTACAGCCCATCCACTTGTGGGTATCTTCGGTTCTACTTACGCTATTGTAATGGGAGCATTTCTATTTCTGGTTCCCTACCTGATGAAAAAACCACTCTACAGTATGAAGCTGGCACACTGGAATTTTTTCCTGATCACAGCTGGAACATTCATCTTCTGGCTTGCCGGATTTATCTCTCATTATGCACCGCTTTATACATTGTACTGGCCGTTACCAGCAGACTTTTCCCAATTCAATCCTGTGGGAGGAGCCATATTTATACTGGGAATTGCCCTGGTGATGGTAGGTTCCATGTTCTTTGTTATCAACATCTTCAAAACCATTGCCTATACTCCCGAAGGATGGGAAAAGCAACCCGGTGCCAAACTACTTGGTTCGGCACTTGGTACTGTGGGCTTTGGTAATCTGTTTAAGAAAAAATCAAAACGGAAAGAGCATCTGGTATCACTGCCAGTAGCTGCCATTGCCCGGGGATCTGTAGATGTGGCCCTCAATGCCGGGATTCTCCTCTTTACCGGATTACTCATCCTGGTTTACATGATTGGAGCCATCCTTGGATATGACTTGAAAGATACTGCTGTTGATGCATTGCTATATAAGAATTGGTTCTGGTGGGGTCTGGACCTGATTGCCGACGGACTGGTCCTGATCTTTGTGGCTGGTACCTGGTACCTCCTGGCTACGATGATCACAGGCAAGAGACTTTTTATGCAAAACATTGCACGAGCAGCATTACTTCTGGAGCTGGTTGTATCCTGGACCGTCTGGTCGCACCATCTATTGTCTGACCAGGCCCAGCCGGCTTTCTTGAAAGTAGTGTCTGGTGAAATGGTAACCGCCTTTGAACTGATTACCCAGGGACTTGCCTTCTTCATTACGCTGGCAACCCTATGGGCCGCCCGACCCTTAAAGATGACCAATGAGTTGAAATTCCTCCTGGGCGGACTGCTGGGATTTGCACTGGCTGTCCCTGCCGGTATCATGCAGGCAGATGTGGGATTGA
>JAOZUK010000002.1:83058-87916 GCA_029938715.1 Bacteroidales bacterium
CTGGGATTTGCACTGGCTGTCCCTGCCGGTATCATGCAGGCAGATGTGGGATTGAACCGGATCCTTCACAACACCCAGTGGATTGTTGGACCTCATGTACACGTAGCCATATTGGTAGGTCTGACCATGACTCTTTACGCAGCCATCTACCTCTTGCTACCAATCCTAACCAACGGAGCTAAACTGTATAGCCAGAAACTGGCCAATCTCCACTTCTGGTTTCACCTTCTGGGGGGTATCGGTATGGGAGCGTTCATGGGCATGGCCGGATTGAAGGGAATGCTAAGAAGAACACTCTATTTCAACGGAGAATATGAGCTTTATATGATCCTGGCCCTGGTCTGCGGTGGTCTTTTACTTATCGGATTCCTCCTCTTCTTCTTCAATATTGTGATGACACTTGGTGTGGAAGGAGTCATTGGTGTTTTTAAGCCGGTAAAGAATAAAAACAAAGACCTGGTTCCGGCGGAATAATACTGTACTGATTTTTAGAGTAAAAAATGAGGATATCCATTTGAGATATCCTCATTTTTTTGTTTAGAATTAAGATTCTGTGCTCTTAAGGTTCGATAATAAGATTAATGATCAGGCCGGTCTTTTCTGGTACGCTTTATCTCTCCTCTGATTTTTTTATTCTTTATACGCTTTTCTACGCTGGATCGGGTTGGTTTTGTGGGCGTACGCTTTTTTATGGGTACAATAGTGGCTAAGATCAGATTTAAGAACCTATCTGTTACCTCCTGCTTGTTCTGATGCTGTGACCTGTGTTTTTCAGATCCCAGAATCAGCAATCCCTCATGGGTTATTCTGGATTGTAACTTCCGATTTACCCTATGCTTCTGCAAATCATCCAGACAATCTGACTCCTGAGGAGACCACAGGAGCTCTACACGTGATTCGGTTTTATTCACATGTTGTCCCCCTGGACCTGAGGACCTGCTGGTCCTGAACGTTACCTCTCTCATCAGGCACTCTCTCATGGAATAAAGGTAGTCATCAAAGATCATGAATAAAATAAGTAACTTGTGGGAAATTCGAGGGTATTATGAAAACAAGATTTATAAGTGTGGTACTCTCCCTTGTTTTCACCTTGAACTTGCTGGAGGCACAGGTAATTCAGGAACCGGATACCATACAGCCCATGGTGATTACAACCGGTTGGGCCGATGAGGCTGTAACCATCGGTTACGTTGCAGCTCCTTCTGCAGTGACACTGATGTTTGTAGCGTCCCTGGTGCCTGAATGGAATGCGGGTTACGTCGCCATTCCAGCAGGTATATTGATACTGGCTGCTCCTCCGGTAATCTATGCCGGTGGACGATCGGTGAATATTCTGAAAGATATTTCACATCCCAAGGCAAAGCTGGGATGGACCCTTTATGCATTGTCTGTGGTTCCAACTGCACTCGCCATGTACAGTTTTTCGTCTGACTGGGGATCTACAGTTCCTCTTACTATAGCCAGTGCGGTATTTGGTACGGCAAGTATTGTTGCCATGACCTCCTATGCATTCTCCAGGGCAAAAACTGCCAGGGAAATGGAGGAGGATTCTTATAACTCTCTGGGGTTTGGAATTGCCCCTCTCAATGGAGGAGCTCTGGCTACAATAACCTACCGGTTCTAGCTAAAAAGTTCCAATAGCTCATTCTCCGACAAGCTTTTCAAAGGATTATTCGCAGTAACAAATGTCTCTGCCAACTCCTTTTTACGAACCTGTAACCGCTGAATCTTCTCCTCGATTGAATCATTGGAGATAAACCTGTAGACAAATACATTTTTTTCCTGCCCTATGCGATGTGCCCTGCTCAATGCCTGCATCTCCGCGGCCGGATTCCACCATGGATCCAGGATAAAAACATAGTCGGCTGCCGTAAGATTAAGTCCCACTCCTCCGGCTTTCAATGAGATCAGAAAAAGTGAACAATGGGGATTGTTCTGAAATTCATACACCGCTTTCGCCCTCTGTCGCTGATTCTGTGCTCCTGTGAGATAGGCATACTTGAGTCTGTCCTTATCAAGACGTGTACGAAACAGATCCAGATGTTTTACAAAGGATGAGAACATAAGTACTTTATGACCTTCAGATATAACACTTTCAATGTCCCGGTAAACTTCAGTAAATTTTCCGGAATCCATCCCATCCCTGTCATCAACCATATCCGGATGATTGGCAATTTGCCTGAGGCGGGTCAATGCCTGAAGTACAACCATGGAAGATTTTTCCAGTCCCATCTCTTCCAGGTTTTCCAGAAGGGAATTTCGTGCTGCCGATTTTTCCTCTTCGTAGAACCGTCTTTGCTCCTCAGTCATATTGCAATAGCGAATCTGCTCATGCACAGGAGGTAACTCCCGGGCAACTTCCTGCTTCGTGCGCCGCAATATAAAGGGATTGATTAACTCCTTAAGCTTCGCCTCCCTCTTTTCGTCTCTCTTTTTCTCAATGGAATGCACAAAACTCCTTTTAAAAAAGCTTAAAGTCCCAAGCAACCCCGGATTAACAAAGTTGATTTGTGACCAAAGATCGGTAATCGAATTCTCAATGGGAGTTCCCGTTAACACCACTTTGTGATCAGATTTAAGCTCAATAATCGATTGGTATAATTTGGAAGAGGGATTCTTGATCATCTGGCTTTCATCCAGTATAATGTAGTGGAAATCAAATGTCGAGAGATTGGTGATATCCTGTCGGACCGTGTGATAAGTAGAGAGGATGAGGTCGTAATAGGAAAAATTGGTTAGTTCGCGATTTCTCTGACTGCCCACATGGGTATAAACTTTCAACCCAGGAGCAAACTTGTTGCACTCATTTTTCCAGTTATGCATCAGCGATGCCGGAGCAATAATCAGTGATGTAAGCTTCCCCAACCCCGACAGGGTCTCTTTTGATCGCATCAGTACAGCAATAGCCTGCAATGTTTTTCCAAGACCCATATCGTCGGCCAGACACCCCCCAAATCCATTCTGCTGTAAAAAACAGAGCCATTTGTAACCCTCGACCTGATAGTTGCGCAGTTTTGCCTTCAGTCCGGCAGGAAGAATAAAGTCGGGCAACAACTTTACCTCATTCAATTTTTGCAACCGCGAAAACGTATTGGAATGCAAATCCCTGACAGGTCCTTCCATCATTGAAAAATGCTGCTTATGAATCATAATTCGATCCTCTTCGATTTTCCCAAATTCAAAAATAGACCGGTATCTGACAAACCACTCTTCAGGCAGAATGGCCACCATTCCATCTGGTAACACATATTCTCTGATCCCTTTAAGAATGGAATTCTTCAACTGAAAGAATGGAACAGAATGGCTATGGAATTTTACAACGGCATGTAAGCCAAACCAATCTTCGCGTTCTCTTGACTCTATCTGTAACTCAATTTTTCCAAGGAAAAATTCCTGATTTAACCTTTGCCTCAGGGTGATCCCGGCCTCTTCAAGAAATACTCCTGACTCATTAATGAAGTTGATGGCTGAGTATAAATTGCTTTTATCCTCCCTTTTATGCATCTCATTCAGTGTGAATATTTTATGATCCCCGGAATGAAGCCCATACTCATTTAAAAGGGCTACCCTGCTCTCCTCCCAGGCAAAATCCCTATTAAAACACTCAAATCCAGGAGCTCCTGGCTTTCCTGTGTAATTCACAAACCTCTTTAGCACACTGTTTGGATAGATGGTCAATCCATTGTAACTGAAGGAGAGAATCCATACCGGCTGATTATTAATACCCTCCTCCAATAACAGTTCGGTATGGTTAACAGGAGAAATCTCTTTAATACTGAATCCCTCGGTTATGGTTTTATAATCGCGAAGTGTATTCCTGACAAAACTTGCAAAATATTTTTCCTCCACGTCCACCGGGATCGTTACCTGCTCCTTTACCAGGAATGGTTTTAGTTTCTTCCCGTCAATCTCATTGATAAAAAAAAGGGTTCCTCCCTGAAGAATGGTACAGGGTTCAAAGCTGACAATCTCAGTATAACTATTGTGTAGAATCAGTCTGCTATCTCCATGAATCAGATTTAGTGAGTAGGACAATCCTTCTCTGTACTTAAAAATGAATACCGGATCGACTGGATGTTTTTCAATTCTGATAAAATCTTCAGGAAAAACATTCCTGTTGCCTTTGCCCTTAACAAAAATACTTAACCTGTTGTCGCGAGCAATTTCCAGGACCTTGTATAGTTGCTTTTCAACAAAGGGACGGATGTGATTCCGGATTGTATCCTGGTCCACACTATCCTGAAACTCCTTGACAGTTCCCTTCTTTGAAAACATCCGGTGAAGATTTCTGTCGCTATAGGTATCCACAAACTGGACCACTTCACGCTGCATGGGAGTGAGCCGTTGAAACGCACTCGTAGATTTGTCATTCTGTATATATTCCTGTGGTATAAAGAACTCCTTTCCACTCTCTTTTTCAAGAAACAGCGTCTGCAATATATTTCCCCAGAGCCTGTGCGGCATATACCCCAGGGCAAATCTAACCTCCCTCATTTCATGAACTTACTCCTTTTATCACCCAGTTTAAAGTCAGATACAATCCCATCACTCCATACAGTCAGGTTATAAAAGTTCCCTCTCTTCATCTCCTGGATCTGCTCCTCCTCACCGCTATCCTTTGCATCGGATAGTATGCTTTTAGCAGCCTCCCGGGCCAGATTGGGCGGTATCCGCACAAGGTAGAGGAAACTATTATCCAGGCCCTGCTCCCCTTCAATCAGCATCTGCCCCACCGTGGATTCAATGTTCATTAAGGGTACAATAATTCTGGAATCCATTAATGTTAATGGAAAACTATTCTGTAAGGTGGCAAATTTAACATAATTCAGGTCCTTGTTATCGAGGTATTTTGCTGCTG
>JAOZUK010000884.1 GCA_029938715.1 Bacteroidales bacterium
ATAGCCTTGACGTCCAGTCCCTGGTCCGGATCGATAAGGCAGATTACATCTACTATTTTGAAAGTTCCAATCCGAAGATTGCTGACCTGGAGGTGAATGACATCCTGCTGATTTACGGGGTGGCTCTGCGCAAGGTAACAGGCATCACGCAGAGTGGTGGTGAGACTATAGTGGAAACAGACTATGCCACACTGAATGAGGCGATTAGAGAAGGTGAAATCTCCTGGAACAAGGAGATCAGCTTCTTAGACGGTGTTATCCCGGAGGTGCAGATGCAGGGGCAGAATATAAAACTAAAATCGGCCACTGCATATGGTTTTGAGTTCGAGTACCCATACGGGGATTTCACCTACAGGATAAAATTCTCTTTCACTGATAAAAAGGTAGATGTGGAATTTGAGATCTCCAAAGACCTTGCCGGCCCCGTGACTGCAAAATTTCTGGCCAAAGGCTCCATTGAGAATTTCTATTCAAGCACGGAAATGAAATTCGAGAACAATAAACTCACGAAATTCGGGCAGCAGAATCCCGGCATGAAGGGTGAACTGTTACTCAATCTCACTGTCGCGGGTTCGGGCAGGGATGTGATCACTCTTGATTTTCCGGTTGTACTGTTAAAATTCCCGGTGATGGCAGGGCCGATCCCCGTTACGATCAATGTGAAGGTGCTGTTCGTATTCAACTGCTCCGTGCCTGTGGACGGTTCCTCCCAGATCGAAGCCAAATTTTCCTACAATTCGACCACAGGAATAAAATACAATGGTACCACCGTATCGGCCGATGCCTCCATGGGTGATCAGAGCATGGACAAAAACATAGCCCAGACCGGGGCATCTTCGGCCATTGCTGCCAATTTTGGACTTGCCTTTCCACGGCTCGAGATCGGGGTATTCGAAGATGTGATCGTGCCATATATCCAAACGGCATTCCTGATCGGCGGGGATTATACCTTTAATCCGGCCTGTCAGCAGGCCAAATCGCAGTTCATCGGGGCTTGTGGGTTGAACCTTTCGTTCCTGGGTTTCAGCTACAATGCCAATACGGTGTTATGGCTGGAGGAAAAAGTACTTCTGCAGTCGGGAGATTGTCCGCAGTGAGCTTGGTGGATCGCT
>JAOZUK010000325.1 GCA_029938715.1 Bacteroidales bacterium
TAACCAATCCGTTAAAGGGCCTGATCATACTGCTCTTGGTACCCTGCCAAGGGCAGGGATTCCTCCATTTGATCCCAGAGTATGGGAATCTACCAAGGTTGGGATACTGGGAACCATCCAGGTGGTAAATGACCTATATGTCCGCATTGGCTATGAGTGGCGAAATGTGGAGGGAGAACAGAGCTACCTGAATCGATGGACTCCTGATGAATATCATGGACAGACGGGAACCTTTCGGGTGGGACTAAATTATGGTTTTTGACATTTCACGAAACCTGTTATCTTTAAATTACGTTAAAGGAGTAAAAGAAACAGCATGACAGATAATATATATCCCGTATTTGACAGAATTTATGACCGTAAGGTTAAACAAGAAATCCTCAGGCAGAGTGCCAAAGTGATCTGGTTTACCGGGCTATCCGGTTCTGGAAAAACTACCCTGGCTTCTAATTTGGAGAAAGAGTTGTTTTTCAGAAGGTTTTTTTGTCAGGTACTGGATGGGGATAACATCCGGGTCGGGATCAATAATAACCTGGGATTTAGTGCGGTTGACCGCCTGGAGAACATCCGACGAATTGCCGAGGTCTCCAAATTATTGATCAATACCGGTATGATTACCATCTGTTCCTTTATTAGTCCTACCGATGAAATCAGAGAGTTAGCCAAGAGTATTATCGGGGAGGATGACTTCATTGAGATCTTCCTTAATCCTCCATTGGAGGTTTGTGAGGACCGGGATCCCAAAGGTCTCTATAAGAAAGCCAGGGCAGGCATCATCAAGGATTTTACAGGAATCTCCTCCCCTTTTGAGGCCCCTAAGCATCCCGACCTTGAGATAGATACCTCAGTCACCCCAATAAAAGACTCTGTGGATCAGATTTTCAATATTATTATTGACAGGATTACGCTGTAGTCCAGACCTAACGATCGAGGAACTTTCGGATAAACCATCGATGAAAGAAGTTTTCTAAAACTAACCATCTGTATTTCATTCCAGGTTGCAGGTTCAAATAGAAGTTTAACCGTTCAAGCTTCCCTTGCAGTCCTGGAATCTCTGGTCCAAGGATAGCATTTGTGCAAATACGTGTTAATTTGTTCAGCCTCTTCTCCTCCCTTGCTAACTGACTCTTATAGGCTTCAGGAATCTCAATTTCAAAGAATGAATTGGCCAATAATATGCTCACCATCAAGAGACGTTCAACTTTAAGTTCCTTAGCCGCTTCTAAGATGCCTCGATGATCCAGATCCCATTGGCGGAGTCCCTCAGCTATATCCCTTAGCCAGAACAATCTGAAGTAGAGATGGTGCGCTCCATGGATGGATAGATAAAGAAAGGTATTCTCCCTGTTCATTGAGCTTACACGGGTCTGACCCATCTGAACTACCTCCGGTGCCTTCCATAAATGGTTTTGTTTCGAAGCTTCGAATAATCCGGGGTAGTATAATCCGATATGAAGCTCAATGACTACACCCAGCTCTCGATTAATCAAGCCAACATCATACTTATACCTGTAATAGTAGTTCCACTGCTTTCTGGAGAATTTCCTCTTAGGTGATAGCAGTTCATATCCAGATTTCAATAGAAAGTTAAGCGCTGCATCAATATCTTCCCTTTTAAGGTACAAATCCAGATCCCTGAATTGTCGTTGACCTGTATCCAAATATAAGGTCTGTGCAAGTACAGGGCCCTTAAGTGGCAATGCATCTATTCCCTCCTTCTTTAAATTCTGCAGAATTCCTCCAAGTAATGAAGTATAATGGAGAGATTTAAGGGTTCTGGATTGAATGGTCTGTTTCCACTTCTGCCTGATTTCCTCGTTAAGCTGATCCAGGATTACAGGAGCCAGGCTAAATAACCTGTGCCTTCGAAACAATTCGAAAAGTTCGTTGGTATCTACTCCTTCCAGTTGTGAAGGTATATCCCCTTTGAGGATATCCAGAAATACCTGTTGTGTTTTTGAGATCATTACCAGAGGTCCTGCCAGATAAGGGTTACATCTCCCTGCATGGTGAAGGATTCACCATTTAACCACGTGCCTTCCAGCATCCAGACATAGACACCGCCGGCTGATCTCTCTTCCTGGTAATAGCCATCCCAACCCCGGTAAACATCTTTGGTTTCAAATACCAGCTCCCCGCGTTTGGTATAGACCTTGAGGTCATACTCTGCGGGAACTTCAAAGAAGATGGGATGGAAAAGATCGATCCTCTTCTCGTGGGGACTGAAGGTTCCATCTCCGGGTCCGGTGGGATTTGGACTAAATGCAGTTGCAAATTTAATCTTCACATCGTTTGATTCCATACGAATGGAAAGTGGTTTAACAGCTGTATCAACACATCCGAATTCGTTGGTGGCGATCAGCCTCATCTGGTCCGCCCCATTCTTAATATCAGTAAGTTTCAGAGGTGGCTGGAAATCATCAGACTCCCAGTGATTACAAACGGTACGATCTTCCGTCAGCAGGTGCCACCTATATGCATTTGCATTTGTGGAGTAATTGAGCAGGTTCAGCGACACATGGCCATCGATCCCTTCAAATCCATTCTCCACTTCAAAATCGGCTGTGGGAACTGGATAGACTTCAATGGTCTGTTTATGTATTGAGGACTGGCCATCCTTGTCCTCTGTCCTCAGTGTAACCTCATAAGTCCCGGGTTCCTCAAACAGGTAGAGTGGATCGCTGGCAGTACTTTGGACATCCATACCGAAAGTCCAAATGTAGGTTACTGAATGGACACTCTGGTTATGGAACTGAACCTCCAGGGGCGCACAACCAGTTTGTGCTGAACTTGTAAAATAAGCAACCGGAGTTGTTGAGATTTGATTCTCTATTGCAGGAGATGATATAACAGTTTCCACTGGAATAGCTACCGGATTCTCAGTAGTAACTTCAACCTCCTCTACCGGCTCCCGGTTTAGTGAGATGGTATCTGAAACTGATGGTGAGGTCTCTGTATCAGTGACCTCTACCTGGGGCTCAGGGTCAGCTTTTGAAGTGATCGATTTCTCCTGCTTCTCCTTTTTCTCCCTCTTCTCTCTCCTGGATTCGACAGGGTCTGTAAGGTTTTGTGGCGGACGGATCTCCTTTGGAGTGGCTGGACCGATTTCAACCGGATCTGCGGGAACCGGAGAAGCAGACTTTGTACTAAGTATAACAATTAGTCCGGTGGCTGCAATGATTACTCCCGCCAGGTAATAGGCATTGAACTGCCCGGGATTGAATCGCAGGAACTGTTTCCATCTTAGTTTTCGATGAATACTTGCCCATGCACCCTGTGAGGGGGTGATCTCTGCCTCTCCAAGTTTGGAGCTGACCAACTGTTCTATGTTGAGTTTATCACTCATTATGGTGGGGAGTTGTACCCCCGTTCAATTTTATCAACCTTTCCTGGAGCCATCTTCTGGCCCTGCTGTATTGTGATTTACTGGTATTCTCATCAATCTTTAAGATCTCTGCAATCTCCCTGTGTTTATAACCCTCCACTGCATAGAGGTTAAATACCACCCGGTATCCGTCGGGCATGGTGCGGATTACATTGAAAAGTTCTTCCCGTGTAAACTCCGCCTCTTCCCAGGTTCTCTCTTCAAACCTGGATTCGCTTACCTCATCCAGATCGTCGTGATACCGATGCTTTCGCATCTTATGATAGTGAGTGATGGCAGTATTGATCATAATCCTGCGCATCCATGCCAGCAACGAACCATCTCCCTTGAACTCCTTAATATTCAGGAAGATCTTTACAAAACCTTCCTGCATAATATCTTCAGCCTCCTCAATACTCTGGGCATACCTGTTACAAACACCAAGCAGCAAACGGGAATATGTATCAAATAATTCCCGCTGTGCTGATTGCTTACCCTTTATGCACCCAGCAAGTATGTTCTTCTCACTGTTCTTCAATGGGTTCTGTATAATGACCTGTAGATTACCAT
>JAOZUK010000326.1 GCA_029938715.1 Bacteroidales bacterium
TTTAAGTACATCTTTTATATGATAGCCCTCCAGACTATTCACAAATACAACATGACTGGGGGTAAGCAAGGAAACATCCGAACTAACCAGGATTTTTATGGGCTTCCCCTGGATCTCTTTCCTGGTTTTAGATAAACTTGCCAGTTCCCAGTAAAGGTCAAGTTCCTTTCCCAGGACCGAAATTGTAAATTCATCCTGATCATGTTTGGAGTCATCGAACTCCACATATCTGGAGATATCAAGGATATAGAGGGCCCGGGTTTGGTCTGTAAAACCTTCCTGGGCATAATTGGCGGCAGAAAACAGGGAAAGAAACAGGAGGAAAAAAAGATTCCGGAGCAATTTCATAGATTATTACAGAGTGGTCAGATCAGTAAATTAAGGATTTTTTTTTACTATTGCAGCATATTGACTCTCCTCCAAGCTAAGCAACGGGGAACCTATAGCTCGACGGAGTCAATGAGCAAACGTAATTGAAGAAACCTGATGGATCCGGTAATTGTCACTCTCTGTATTCTGGGAACAATCGTTCTGATTCTTCTTATTCCCTTAAAGGGAGCTGGCTCATTTGGATACAAGCCACCCTCCAGTAGGGTGCATGAAGCAGATGCTGTTTTATCAAGGCGATTGCTTAAACCTGGTACAAAGGACTACGATTCATATTATGCCGATCATCCTGAATTTAAGATTGCTGACGACCGATCGAGGAATGCTCCGGGGTTGCTGGACAAGCACTCCAGGTACTTTAATCAAGGGCCTTTTGCTGCTGCCAGGGCAAATTTCCAAGTAGTTGAATTTCTGGGCGAACTGACTCATGGACAAGGAATCATTAAAGGGAACCCTCCTAAACCTCATAATTCTCAAAAGGTTACAACCTTCATTCAGAACTGGATGAAGCAAACCGGAGCTCACACAGTGGGATTCACAAAACTAAAAGATTACCACCTCTATTCACATAGAGGCAGAGGTCCCAACAAGGGACAACCCATTGAAAAAAAAGATGATAGTGCCATCGCAATCACCGTTGAAATGGATCACCGGATGATGCAGTCGGCGCCGGAGGGAACTTCAGTGATGGAGTCATCCGAACAATATCTCCGATCGGGGGTTCTTGCCCTAAAACTGGCAGCATGGATCAGAGAGTTGGGTTATGAGGCCACTGCACATATTGATGGCAATTATGAAGTGATCTGTCCGCTTGTTGCAGTTGATGCCGGACTGGGAGTCGTTGGCCGGATGGGGTTGTTAATGACACCTAAACTTGGTCCACGGGTACGGATTGCGGTGGTAACCACATCCATACCACTTGTATACACTACGATCAGCCCTGAGAAATCTACAGTTCACTTTTGCCATCACTGTAAAAAATGTGTAGATGTTTGTCCATCCGCTGCCATTCCCGATGGTCCCCGGGAAGATACAGATGGGACCAAGCGTTGGAAAATCAATTCAGAGAAGTGCTATCACTTCTGGACCACCTCCGGAACTGATTGTGGCAGGTGCATTTCGGTATGCCCTTTTAGTCATCGCGACAACTGGTTTCATCGATTAATCAGGTCGGCTATCAAAAATAATTTGGTTTTCCGGTATCTGACCATTAAATTGGACGATGTTTTTTACGGCCGGAAACCTCCTGTACGGCCACTGCCCAAGTGGGCAGACTTGATTGATAAACCATGACTGTCTCCGGTTATATTGCTCTGGGTATAATTCTGCTGATGATAATTTTTCTCATTCGGGAAATTATGCGTCCTGGTTTGATCCTTTTTTCTGCACTTGTGATATTCCTGGTTGCCGATATTCTTACTGCAGAAGAAGCCCTCTCCGGATTCTCCAATAAAGGTATGATTACGGTTGCGTTGCTGTTTCTGGTGAGTGAAGGAGTAAGAGAATCGGGCGTTCTAAATAAATTAGGCAGAGTCATTCTTCCCAAAAAACGAAAACCCATTCCCAGGCTTCTTATGCAGATTATGATCCCAGTGTCGGCTATCTCTGCATTCCTCAACAATACGCCTGTTGTAATCATCTTCGCACCCATGATAAAAAAATGGGCCGATAAACTTAGTATGCCCTCACAGAAATTTCTGATTCCTCTTTCCTATGCCACCATATTTGGAGGCACCTGCACACTGATCGGCACCTCCACCAACCTGCTGGTGCATGGTATGATGTTGGATCGGGGAATGGAAGGACTGGGCATGTTTGAGCTGGCCAAGGTGGGCCTGTTCATCTTATTCTTCGGTTTCATTTATATGAATATTTTTTCAAACCGACTCCTCCCCGGAGAAAAGATCCCGAGGTTCAGCTTCCCCAATGATACACGGGAATACTATTTTGATCTCTATCTGCCCGCTAATTCCAATTACATTGGAAAGGAGATAGAAAAAAGAAGACTACCCGGACTAAACGAATTTTCACTAAGAACCGTCATCCGGGATGGAAAACATATACGGATATCAAACACCCCCTTTCTACTGGAAGCAGACGACAAGCTCATCGTTGCAGGAAGCGCTGAAGATGTGGGGTACCTGACGCAATCTTCGAATATAAAACTACACGCCCTGGAAAATGTAAATCCCGATTTTCTAAAAAAATCACTGCGCCAGGTAGAAGTGGTCATTGCCCCACGATTTCCGGGAATTCAACGTACCCTGGGCGAATTCGACTTTTTTGGCCACTACAATGCAGTGGTCATGGCAGTTCATAGGAATGGTGAACGAATTACCACCAACCTTGATAATCTGGAGTTCAAGGCAGGAGACAACCTGATGCTTCTAACCACAGAAGATTTCACCAGGTACTGGGGCGAATCCAGGGTATTCTACATGGCATCGGAGATTGGTGAAATGGATGATGCCAAGGACAAGCGCAGGCGATGGATCGCCATAGGACTTGTGATATTTATGATAGCAGGAGCCACTGCTGGCAGATATATCCCATTTCAAGGAAAGAATGATTTCGACATGTTCTTCTTTGCAGCAATCACAGTGGTTCTTATGGCCCTGATGAAAGTTTTCACGCCAAAAAAATATACCAAACCCATTAACTGGGATGTACTGATCACCATTGCAGCCGCCATTGGGGTAAGCAGAGCCCTTCAAAACTCCGGGGCTGCTGATTTCATAGCCCACAGCACCATCAATTTATCCAAAGGATTTGGACCACTTGGGGTTTTGGTTGCCATATTTATTATCACCAATGTCTTTACCGAAATCATCACAAACAATGCTGCCGCTGCCATTACATTTCCCATCGCCTATGCAGCTGCCACCCAGCTGGGTGTAGATCCAAAACCCTTTTTTATTACCATTTGTGTTGCAGCTTCAGCCAGCTACTCCACTCCCATCGGCTACCAGACCAATCTGATCGTACAGAGTATAGGCAACTACAAATTCAGCGATTACTGGAAAATCGGCCTCCCCCTCAACATTATGGCCCTGATTATCTCAATGCTCGTAATTCCGAGGTTTTGGCCTTTCTAAAAAAAGTAGAAAGTAGAAAGTATGCAAGCTTAAAGTAGAAGGGGTTGCTTTTTTTACTAGCGAAAATTCAATTACTTAAGTGTGTAAGGATTTAATTAAACCGGCCAGGATCCGGCTGGTTTCAATATTCATCTGGTATATTTTTTGGAATTTAACCTCATCTATCATTTTCAGGTCAACAGCCAGATAAAGCATCGAACGAACCTCTGCACATGATCCCTTGGCAATAAACAGGAATTGTCGGAATTCTTTATTTGTTTGTCGTTCAAAACCTTCGGCGATATTATTCATAACCGAGACCGATGCCCTTTGAACCTGGTCACGAAAACCAAAATCCCTGCTTGATTCAAAGTACCTGTAAACCTGTAGTGATTGCTCCTTCGCTTTTTGCCAGGCTACCACATCCTCAAATCTCTCTATCCTCACACTTTATACTTTCCACTTTATACTT
>JAOZUK010000327.1 GCA_029938715.1 Bacteroidales bacterium
CTGTACTTGAGAGTGTTGGTGTGAAGGATGTACTGGCCAAGAGTAAAGGTTCATCTAACCCCCACAACCTGGTGAAAGCTACTTTCGATGCATTGCTCGAACTGAGAGATGCCAAAGCAGTAGCCCAGCAGAGGATGGTTTCACTGAACAAAGTGTTTAACGGTTAATTCATTATACGATGGGAAAAATCAAAGTTACCCAGGTAAAAAGTGCCATCAAGCATACTGTAAGGCAGAAGAGAACTTTAGAGGCACTCGGATTCAGAAAGCTACACCAGACCATTGAGGTGGAAGCCACTCCCCAGATACTGGGTATGGTTGCAAAAGTTAACCACCTGGTTGTAGTGGAGGAAGTGAAATAGTTGCCTTCGGCTGCCTTCGGCAAGTAGAAAGTAGCAAGTAGAAAGTAGAAAGTGGAAAGTAGAAAGTTAAAAAAATAATATACGATGGATTTAAGTAATTTAAAACCGGCAAAGGGCTCTACCAAGAGCAAAAAGAGGATTGGGCGCGGAGAAGGCTCCGGCTACGGGGGAACTTCTACACGCGGTCATAAGGGACAGAAATCCCGTTCCGGTTACTCCCGGAAAACCGGATTTGAAGGTGGACAGATGCCATTGCAGCGCAGGGTTCCTAAATTTGGTTTTACAAACATCAACCGCAAGGAGTATAAAGGAATCAATGTCAGTACCCTTCAGGAGCTTGCCGAATCAAGGAAAGTGTCAGAGATTGATGTGGATCTCCTGATTGAGGCTGGATTGGCCAGAAAGAACTCCCTTGTAAAGATCCTTGGAAACGGTGAACTGAAGACCAAACTGAATGTTAAAGCTCATGCATTTTCCAAATCAGCAGTTAAAGCCATTGAAGCGCTGGAAGGTACTGCAGAGATAATCTGATTGAATCAGCTATATCAGCTATTATGAAAAAGTTTATAGAAACAATAAAGAATATCTGGAAGATTGAGGACCTGAGAAGCCGGATCATCTATACACTCGGAATTATTTTGATCTACCGCCTGGGTACACATATTGTACTTCCGGGAATCAATCCTGTGATCATTTCCGAAATGGCCAGCAGGAACCAGGGTGGAGCAGGCATTCTTGATCTTTTGAATCTCTTTACCGGAGGAGCATTTGCCAGGGCCTCCATTTTCGGACTTGGGATCATGCCTTACATCTCTGCATCCATCGTGGTTCAGTTGTTAGGTATTGCTGTTCCTTATTTCCAGAAGTTGCAGCGTGAAGGTGAGAGCGGAAGAAGGAAGATTAACCAGATCACAAGGTATCTTACACTTGCCATTTTGATCCCACAGGGATTAAGTTATATTACCAGTTTACGTTATCAGCTTCCTCAGGAGGCTTTCTCACCCAACTTCTCAAGGATGTCAGCTATGATTATCCTGACAGCAGGTACCATGTTTATCATGTGGCTGGGTGAAAAGATTACCGATAAAGGAATTGGAAACGGAATCTCCCTGATCATTATGATCGGGATCATTTCCCGTCTGCCCCAGGCACTGGGTATGGAGTTTATGGAGAAGTTGGGTAACCAGGGAGGCGGACTTGTCTCATTCCTTGTGGAGATTTTGATCATGTTTGTGGTATTTATGGGAACGATCCTGCTGGTACAGGGGACCAGGAGAATACCGGTGCAGTATGCCAAGCGTATTGTGGGTAACAAGCAATATGGCGGTGTTCGCCAATACATTCCCCTGAAGGTGAATGCGGCAGGTGTAATGCCTATCATCTTTGCCCAGGCATTTATGTTTATTCCCATTACCGTAGCAGGATTTGCCAAAGCAGATGCAGCATCTGGTTTTGCAGCTGTATTCAGTAATCCGGTAGGATTCTGGTACAACTTTACCAATGCCATGCTGATCGTCCTGTTTACCTACTTTTACACAGCCATTACCGTGAATCCCACGCAAATGGCCGAGGATATGAAAAAGAACGGTGGATTTATCCCTGGTGTTAAGCCAGGTCGTAAAACCGCCGAATTTCTGGATGCTGTAATGTCCAGGATTACTCTACCAGGATCCTTCTTCCTGGCTTTCGTGGCAATTATGCCTGCCTTCGCAATGATGGCCGGTGTAAACCAGAGTTTTGCTCAGTTCTTCGGTGGAACCTCCCTCCTGATTATGGTGGGTGTAATCCTCGATACCCTGCAGCAGGTTGAAAGTCACCTGTTGATGCGTCACTACGACGGATTAACCAAGTCGGGCAGGATTAAGGGCCGGACAGGCAGCGCAGCTGCTTTATAGTACGAACAGAATGTTCTTTGATGATTTTAATTAAGACTGCGGACGAAATTGAGTTGTTGCGAAAGAGCAATCAGCTTGTTTCGAAGACGCTGGCCGAGCTGGCAAAATATATTCAGCCCGGTGTGTCGACCGAAAGGCTGGACCAGATCGCAGAAGCCTTTATCCGTGATCACGGGGCTAAGCCCGGTTTCCTCGGATACCAGGGTTATCCCAAAACACTCTGCACCTCGGTTAATTCGGAGGTTGTGCATGGGATTCCTTCTGAAAAGGTAGTTTTGAAAGAGGGAGAGATTGTGTCGGTGGATTGTGGCGTGATCATGAATGGCTTTTATGGCGATACCGCCTTTAGTTTCGAAGTAGGAGAGGTAAGTGAGAGGGTCCGTAGTTTATTAACCACAACGCGTGAGTGTTTGATTAGAGGAGTTGAACAGGCAGTAGAGGGGAAACGGGTCGGAGATATTGGACATGCGGTTCAAACTCTGGCAGAAAGCAAGGGTTACAGTGTAGTGAGAGAGATGGTCGGACACGGATTGGGACACCATTTGCATGAAGCACCTGAGGTACCCAACTACGGAAGAAGGGGAATAGGACCGAAACTGAGGAAGGGAATGGTTATTTGCATAGAACCCATGATAAACATGGGACGAAGGCAAATCCAGCAGGAACCCGATGGATGGACCATTCGCGCAGCAGACAATCTGCCTTCTGCCCATTTTGAACTGGCAGTGGCAATAGATAAAGGGAAGGCAGACGTACTGTCTACCTTCGAATATATTGATGAAGTATTACATAAACAGAGCAACTAAATGGCAAAACAGACTTCAATTGAGCAGGACGGTGTAATCACCGAAGCATTGTCGAATGCGATGTTTAGGGTGGAGCTGGAAAATGGACACGTTATTACGGCCCATATCTCTGGAAAAATGAGAATGCACTATATCAAGTTGCTACCGGGCGACAGGGTGAAGGTAGAGATGTCACCCTATGACCTGACGAAGGGGAGGATATCATTCCGTTACAAGTAGGGAAAGTTCGCTACGTGAACAGTTAGTAGGTTAATGGGTTAATAAAGTAGAAAGTGCAAAGTAGAAAGTATAAAGTATATAGATATGAAGATTAGAGCATCTGTAAAAAAGCGTAGCGCTGACTGCAAAATAGTCAGAAGAAAAGGACGCTTGTATGTAATTAATAAGAAGAATCCCAAGTTCAAACAACGTCAGGGATAAAGATTTTATAAAAAAATAATTAGAGCATTATGGCTAGAATAGTTGGTGTTGACCTGCCCAAAAACAAAAGAGGTGAAATAGCCCTGACCTACATTTATGGCATTGGTCGCAGCCGTGCACAATCCATTCTTGATTCTGCAGGTGTTGATCGCAATATCAAGGTTAAGGACTGGAATGATGACCAGATTGCTGCCATCAGGAGAGTAATCAATGAAACGGAAGAGTATAAGGTTGAGGGTGAACTCAGGTCATCTGTACAGCTGAATATTAAACGTCTGATGGACATCGGTTCCTACCGTGGTATCCGTCACCGTATTGGTCTTCCCACACGCGGACAGGGTACAAAGAACAATGCCCGTACCCGTAAGGGAAGGAAGAAGACAGTAGCAAATAAAAAGAAAGCAACCAAATAAGAGTTAAGAGGTTATGGCTAAGAAGACAGGATCGTCA
>JAOZUK010000328.1 GCA_029938715.1 Bacteroidales bacterium
ATGTCATTGATGCATGTAAGAAGCACGGTAGCAAACTGGTTTTCTTCGACAACATCTATATGTACCATCCCAACTTCCTGAATGGCATGACCGAGGAAACTCCGGTGCTGCCCTCCAGTAAGAAAGGAGAGGTACGCGCTGAAATAGCCAGCAAAATATTAAAGGAAATTGCTAAGGGTACAATAACGGCCCTTATTGCCAGATCGGCAGATTTCTACGGACCTGGAATTAAAAATACCAGCGTGCTCACCGAAACCGTATTCAAACCACTAAGCATGGGAAAAAAGGCCAGCTGGATGAGCTCGGTAAATTATAAACACTCCTATACCTTTACACCTGATGCAGGCCGGGCCACAGCACTGCTTGGAAATAGTGAAGATGCTTTCAACCAGGTCTGGCATTTACCTACAGCTGCCGATCCAATGACCGGAAAAGAATGGATTGAAGCAATTGCTGCAGAAATGGGCGTAAAACCCAGGTACCAGGTGGCCACCAGACTGATTGTAAAAGTCATGGGAATATTTCTACCTGTAATGCGAGAGATGCCCGAGATGATGTATCAGTATGATAGGGACTATCTGTTTAGTAGCGCCAAGTTCAAAAACAGATTTGATTTCAAGCCTATTCCCTATGTAGAAGGAATCGGGGAAATTGTAAAATCAGATTATCCATCCCATGATTCGACTCTTTAGAAAAATCAGGCATAAAGAATTATACGACTGAGGAAACAATATTGCATTTGAAGGTGTTAATGTACTATCCTAACCAATTATCAAACAGGTGAGTAAGCTACTTCAAGAACTTCAGCGACGAAATGTCATCAAATCTTCAATCTCCTATGTTGCACTTTCCTGGGTCCTCCTGGAAGCCGCAGACATCATTTTTCCGGTCATTGGAGTTGCCCAGGAATACATAAAATATGTGTTAATCATATTGATTGTCGGCTTCCCATTGTGGGTGGTCTTTGCCTATATATTTGAATGGACGCCTTCAGGATTCCGGAAAACCGATGATGTGAAGCCAGAGAAATCCCTGGCCAAAACCACTTCCAGAAGGCTTAATTCGTACATCATTATTGGCCTCTCCCTGGCGGTAACCCTTCTTTTGGCAGACCGCATTTTTAATATCACGGGAGGCAGCGATGCCGGAAATATTGAGAAATCCATTGCCGTACTTCCTTTTACAAATATGAGCAATGACCCCGACCAGGAGTATTTTAGTGATGGACTTACAGATGATATACTTACCCAGCTTGCCAAAATCGATGAATTCCGTGTAATCTCCCGAACCTCTGTAATGCAGTATAAGGATAACCCCGCCACCATTACTGAAATTGGGCGGAAGCTAAATGTGGGACTCATACTGGAAGGAAGTGTACAGAAGTCGGGCGATCAAATAAGAATCACCGCCCAGTTGATCAACGCAAAGACCGATGAACATATCTGGGCCGAAAGTTATGACCGGCCAATTTCAGATCTCTTTAAAATTCAACGGGAAGTGGCGTTGGCTATTGCGGATGTCACAAAGTCTAAATTGAGTCCCAGTGATGAAGAGAATATAAGTGCCATACCCACTGAAAATATTGAAGCATACCAACTATACCAGCGCGGTAAATACTATTTGGATCAACCACATTTTTCAAAACAGGAGTGGGAAAAAGCCATAGGGTACTTTGAGGAGGCGGTTCAACTGGATCCGAACTTTGCCGAAGCTTTCGGACAGTTGGCCAAGTGCCATGCCAGATTATACAACCTGAAAAGTGATCGTACAGAGGCAAGAAAAAATATGGCGAAAGATGCAGCAGAAAAAGCGATCTCCCTGGCTGCCGATAATCCAAACATCCAATTGGCAGTTGGCTACTATTACCTCTGGGCACAGGAAGATAAAATTAATGCTTTAAGCTACTTTGAATTTGCTGCCGAGAAACTTGATAATAATGTGGATGTTCTTATAGCCAAAGCCTCCCTCTACGAGGCGAAGGGTGAGTGGGGCAAATACATTGCATCCTATGAAAAAGGAGTTTCGATCAGCCCTTTGGATTTAGGCTGCATTGTCAATCTGGCCTTTGGTTATTTCTACACTCAGCAATTTGAGAAAGCATTAGAATACAATACCATGGCTACAAATATAGCCCCGGAGGGTGCCTGGAATCATTTAACACGCGCCTTTATCTCTTTTAGCGAGAAAGGTGCAACTGATGAATCCCGAAATACATTGGCGAAAATTGATAAGGACCACAGCTGGTATTTATGGGCATTTTATTTCCAGGAGATCTTTGAAGGGAACTATGAAACCGCCCTGGGGCTGGTTGAACAATATCCCAATGGAATCGACCACAAAGCTACCCGAGCACCAAAAGAACTGCTGGCAGCTCAGCTTTATGGCGTTCTAAATATGGAAACCCAGGAAAGAGATGAATATGGGAAAGCAATGGAAATCCTGAAGGAATCTATAAAATCACATCCTGATGATCACCGCTACCAGAGTGCGCTGGGATTGGCTCATGCAGGTTTGGGACATCGCAAAGAGGCCATTGAAGCCGGTAAAAGAGCCATAGAGATCCTTCCTCTTTCCAAGAATGCATTTTACGGGGTCTCTCCCCACCTGGAAATAGCCTTGATCTATGATATGCTGGGTGAATCAGATTTGGCCCTTGATCATCTGGAAACGGTACTCTCCATCCCAAATTACTTCACAGTGGAGTGGCTAAAAAGAGATGTCCGATACAAAAACATTCGAACCAATCCCAGGTACGAGGACCTGATCTCCACCTATGCGGTAAGCTATTTTAATCCAGCAAAATTATGATTCAGCTATTCAGGAAAATCATCCTTCTGACAATATGAAAATTTTCAAACATTTAAGGTCCGACTGGTTCAGATATGGAATTGGAAGTTCCGGTTATTAACTCATATTCAGATATAAAAAATACAGGCAAAACCAGTCTGATAACCAATGAAATAATACGCCGTCATTTTACCAATCTGGAATCAGGCATCAACAATCTGACCAACCAGGTAGACGATCGACTGAGGGTTCAACAACTTCGCATGGACGGAATGCTAATCGATGATCTCAATTTCGTAAGAATGATTTCTAATAAGGTTCCTGAGATCAGGATCGACCATGAAATTGACCTTAACCAACGAAGTGATCGTATTCAGAAATGCTTTGGATGCCGAAATAGAAAGTTTAATCGCCCTGCTTGAAGATGAAATTGAGGATTTTTGACCTCAAATATTCGAATCACATGATTTCACAACCATGAGAGATTTAATGTTTCAGTACCACCATTGATTCAATAAATAGTTGCCTGGAAAAGAATTAAGCCGGATACCAGATCATTTCACCCTTCATGCCAAAGACATTATATATGCCTTTGGCACCTCAGAAGGTCCATCACCAGGCAGGAGGTAGGATGATCGCAAATACGTCTTACTCTTCTGATAATCAAGGTTCCAAACTTTTGTCCCAGGAAAAAGGCAGTGACCAGAACCACATAGGTATACCATGCAAAACCCAGATGAGAGACAAGTCGAAGTGCAATAACAATTATCACAGGTAGATGAATCGCCAGAAACCACTGCAAGGTGAATCGATCCACATTGGCACGCCAGTATCCGAAAGGAATATTGACCACGATAACTACCAGGCTTATAAGAAGAAGTTTCATTCCAAGGTGAATATACCAAATATTATAATGATCTACTGAACATAAATTGCTGATTCCTCGAAAAGAAGTTGTACTTTTGCATATAATTTCTTGGAGGGGAACAATTTAGCATTACAGTTGTTATCCTTTATGAGATTACAATAAAAGTAATATTTATAAATGCTGTTTTTAATAAAAAAAAGAAATCATGAGTAACGGTACAGTAAAATTTTTCAACAACACTAAAGGTTTTGGATTCATCACTCCCGATGACGGAGG
>JAOZUK010000885.1 GCA_029938715.1 Bacteroidales bacterium
CCCAGGGAGAAACTGGAAGAAGAGGGGTACGGTAACTATTTGAATCTTTTTAAGCAGGAAAAGTAAATCATTGACGAGATACTACTTACACTTCAGCGCTCTGTGCTTTAATTGAATAAAATTTATCAATTATTCGTTTATGTTTCAGGGCAATACTGGAGTCACGCATGAGAAGATTTGTCATATGCTCAGCCGTGACAGGTTTGTTGAATAAAAACCCCTGGCATTCGTCGCACTGGTTTTCCTGCAGGAAAAACAGCTGTTCCTCGGTTTCGACTCCTTCAGCCAGAACCTGGAAATTAAGTTTTTTTGCAATGGCGATGATGGCCATGGTGATTGCCGCATGACCGGCATTGGTGGTTACGTTGCTGATGAAGGAGCGATCAATCTTGATCTTGTCCACGGCAAAACGCTGTAGATAACTCAGTGAAGAGTAACCGGTGCCGAAATCATCAATGGCCATTTTGATTCCTTCTTTGCGGCATTTGTTGATCAGATCAATGGTGTTGTCCATGTTCTCAATGAGCACACTTTCTGTAAACTCCACTTCAAGTGAGGCTGGTGGAAAGCAGGTACTCTCCAGGCAATCCATAATCTCCTCAAACAGGTCGTGGCGTCGCAGCAGACTGCCGGACAGGTTGACGGCCATGGTAAAATCCTTAAATCCCATGGCCAGCCATTTTTGTCCCTGTTCACAGGCCACCCGTACGAGATCAAGGCCGAGTTCCTCGATGAGTCCTGTGTTCTCGGCAATGGGAATGAAGATAGCCGGTGAAATGTTGCCCTGTACTGGATGATTCCAGCGTGCCAGTGCCTCCATACCGACAATCACCCCGTTTGTCAGGTCAATCTGTGGTTGATAATGATTAAACAGCTCGCCGTTTGCAACGGCTTTGCGCAGGTCATTTTCCAGATGCAGGTTCTGGATGGCCTGGGTATCCATATCGTTGTTCCATCGGCAGCTGCTATTTCCTCCCCTGGTCTTTGCCATTTCCATGGCAGTGTCCGCATTCCGCAGCAGTTCGGGTGAGCTTGTACCGTCTTCTGGATACAGACTTATGCCGATACTCGGGGTGACAAAGATATCACGGGATTTAATGGAAATGGA
>JAOZUK010000886.1 GCA_029938715.1 Bacteroidales bacterium
TTACAAAGGGGCCCGGCCCATACCTGAAAACCAGGGATATCAGAAGGTGAAAATTAATGGCAAATTTGGAGAGTGGGGGAAAATCGCAATAGAATACCGCGACACCAAAGGGGACGTATTCCATCGGGACCATCCGGGTTACGGCGGATTACACTATACCGATAATTCCGGACGAAATGATATCATTACCAGCAAGGTAGCAGTAAGCAAAAAGGAAATATCTTTCTATGTGGAAACAGATCAGCCCCTTACTCCCCACCAGGATAAAAACTGGATGCTTCTGCTGATTGATGCAGACCATGATCCCTCCACCGGCTGGTATGGATACGACTACCTGGTTAATGGTCAGATCGCAGATGGTCAGAGTACCATGCTTCAGAAATATGATCTGGAAAAGGGTGACTGGCTAGACCAGACCTCCATTGAATACGCTTACAGCAACAATCAGCTAGAACTGACCATACCAAGGAATCAGATAGGACTTCAGGAAGAGAAGCTGACCTTTGACTTCAAATGGAGCGACAACCCGACCGGACTGGAAAATCCCATCTCATTGTGTACAGGTGGGGATACCGCTCCCAACCGCAGATTTAATTACCGTTTTATTTGGAAAAAATAATCACTTTAGTAGAAACCAACCATTCAGCTTATAAAAACCTTTCTATGAAAACTCGACTTTTAGTCATCACAATACTAATTGCATTTTCGGTATTTGGATATTCCCAAAATTGGGAAGTGAACAGCGATCATTGGGTGGCTACCGATGCACTGGGTAGAAAATTAGCAGATGCATCAGAGATGGGGCCCGTGAAGGAAGATAAAATTGTTGGCATGTTTTACTGGTCTTGGCACACCGATGGAAATGCCAATTGGGTAATGCCTGACGGAACTGTAGCTAATATCTCCGAGATACTGGAGCAATATCCGGATGCGGTTAGAGATAGAGACCATGCGGCCTGGCAGAATACTCCAGAAGGCGGAGTTTATTGGTGGGATGAGCCCTTGTTTGGATATTACAGAACAACCGATGATTGGATATTACGAAAGCATGCCGAAATGTTAGCCGATGCCGGTGTGGATGTGGTATTTTTTGATTGCACCAATGG
>JAOZUK010000329.1 GCA_029938715.1 Bacteroidales bacterium
TTGTAAACATTGGTGGAGCATATCGGAATCGAACCGATGACCTCTTGACTGCCAGTCAAACGCTCTAGCCAACTGAGCTAATGCCCCAACGGGAGGCAAAATTAATATAAAAATTGCAAGTACAAAACAGCATATTGGCAGAATTTTTGCTGTAGATTTGGTAGAAAATTAGGGTAAAGCTATTTTATTTTGATATATATTAAGTAATTCACTATTTTTATTGCCCAAATTCACAATAGACATGGAACTGAAAAAATCAAAGAAGGCAGATCTGGAAAAAAAGAAAGGGATGTTTCTGGAAATTGGACTCGTAGTAGCCCTCTCTATTATTCTGGTAGCTTTCGAATGGACTAAAGGTGAAGGAAAAGATGATAATTCGGACACGGTTCAGGAGATCCAGTTTGAGGATGAGATGATGCAGATCACCCGCAGGGAGGAACCCAAACCCGAGCCTAAGCCAGAGCAACCCAAGGTTGCAGAGGTACTTGATATTGTTGATGATGATGTGGAGATTGAAGATGATTTCGATTTTGATATGGAGGCCACAGATAATTCCGAATATGACTTTACAAGCATGATGGGTGACGATGAGGAGGAAATTGATGAGGAGGAAGTATTCTATATTGTGGAGGATATGCCTACATTCAATGGAGGGGATCCTGCCACTGAGTTCCGCAAGTTCATTGCCCAGAACCTGAGGTATCCTGAAATTGCTGCTGAAAACGGAATCAGCGGACGTGTGATTGTACAGTTTGCAGTAAATAAGGTGGGCATGGTGGTTGATGCTGTAGTAGTACGTAGCGTGGATCCAGCCCTTGATAGGGAAGCCACCAGGGTGGTTATGTCATCACCCAAGTGGACCCCCGGAAGGCAGCGAGGCAAATCGGTAAAGGTATTGTTTACCTTCCCTATCAACTTTGTACTTCAGTAAAATATTTAACCAGGATATTTAGAGCCGGCTTTTTGCCGGCTTTTTTTTTGCCAGATTGTGGGGAACCTTTTTCATAAAGCCTCGTATATAGTTACAGCAGACTAAATTGAACTCCCATGCAAAAGGTTATTACATTGATTATGGCAGCTTTATTGTTGTCAGGTTGTGGATCCACCACAAAGAAGTTACAACAGGGTAACTATGATGCTGTCATTGATAAGACAGTCAAAAAATTGATTAAAAGGGCAGATCTGGACAATGCGCTGGAGATGGATAGGGCCTTTAAACTTGCCAATGAAAGAGATATTGACAGGATCAAGTACCTGGCCATGGAGAACAATCCGGATAACTATGACGAAATCTTTTCCAGGTACAATATGCTAAAGGAGCGGCAACGAAAGGTTCGTACCGTAACCCCGTTGAATGTGGATGGAAAAACTTTCAGTTATGAATACGTGGACTACGATGCAGAGATGATCGCTGCCAAACGAAAAGCAGCAGACTTTTTCTATAACAATGGGAAAGGCCTTCTTGAAAATGCACTGCAAAAACAGGATTATCGGGATGCCTATTATCAACTGATGAAGGCATCGGAATACAGCGGTGGACAGTATGCCGATATTGATGCAATGATCTATGATGCCCGATTGAAGGGGATCAGCAGGGTGATCGTTGAAGTAAATAACCATTCGCCATTACAGCTACCCCCTCAGGTGGAGGAGGATCTGATCTCTTTTGATACCAGAGGTTTGAGTAACGATTGGGTGGAGTATCACTTCAAACATGTGGATAAGGACGCATCATACGACTATGCAATTCTTGTGAAGGTTATGTCTATCATGGTTTCACCGGATCAGGTCAAGGATACCGACCAGATATTTAATAAGAAAGTGGCAGATGGCTTTGAGTATGTGCTGGATGCAAATGGAAATGTGATGAAAGATACTGCAGGCAATGATGTAAAGCTGCAGAAATTCAAAGAGATTACATGTACCCTGGTTGCATCGGACCAGTTCAAATCCGTTGAGATACGGGGAGAGGTTGAAATCCTCTCTATGCAACCCGAAATGCTTATGCAAAAAGAGCCATTTGGAGCAAATAATCAGTTTGAACATTCCTCGGCAAGGGCCATTGGGGATGTGGGAGCGCTTACCGAAGAGGCACTGACAATGAGCCAGCAAGAGAAAATTCCATTCCCTTCCGATGTGGAGATGGTGATGATGTGCACAGAAACCGTAAAACCGGCCATCCGAAACGCCATCTATGCCAACCGGCAATACATAAGGTAACGTAGTTGGGTTACATTTTTCCTCCCCTTTTCCGGAGAATTCTTACATTTGCACCCTGATTTAATATCATGGGAGATTATTGGGATCACAGATCGTACCCGGAAACTGCTGTTCTGGTAGGGGTAATAACTCAGGACCAGACCGAGGAGATGTCCCGGGAGTACCTGGAGGAGCTGGCTTTTCTGGCTGAAACTGCCGGTGCCGAGATTCGGGCGCTATACACCCAGAGGCTGGGGGTGCCCCATCCAAAGACCTTTATTGGTTCCGGGAAATTGAATGAAGTCCGGGAATTTGTGAAGAAGGAGGAGATCGATATGGTCATCTTTGATGATGAGCTGTCTCCATCCCAGTTAAGAAACATTGAACGCGAATTGAATTGCAGGATCCTCGACCGGACCAACCTGATCCTTGATATTTTCGCAAGCCGGGCGCAGACTGCTCATGCCAAGACACAGGTAGAGCTGGCACAATACCAGTACCTGCTTCCCAGACTGACACGCATGTGGACTCACCTGGAACGCCAGCGTGGAGGAATTGGACTGAGGGGGCCAGGTGAAACTGAGATTGAGACCGACCGTCGGATTATCCGGGATAAAATTTCCAGGTTAAAGGAGCAGCTTACAAAGATTGATAAGCAGATGATGTTGCAGCGGAAGAACCGGGGAAAAATGGTTCGGGTTGCGCTGGTGGGATATACCAATGCCGGTAAATCAACCCTCATGAACCTGATCAGTAAGTCCAAGGTATTTGCAGAGGACAAACTTTTTGCCACCCTTGATACAACCGTTCGGAAAGTGGTGGTGGAGAACCTGCCTTTCCTGCTCTCCGATACAGTAGGCTTTATCAGAAAACTGCCTACCCACCTGGTGGAGTCGTTTAAATCTACTCTGGATGAAGTGAGGGAAGCCGATGTTTTGATCCACCTGGTGGATATTTCACATCCCAATTACAAAGAGCAAATTGAAGTGGTGGAGGAGACCCTCAGAGAGTTGGGGACCATCGATACACCCACCATGCTGGTATTCAATAAGACCGATGCCTACACATTTATTGAAAAGGAGGAAGATGATCTACTGCCTTCTACCAAAGAGAATCTGAGTCTGGAAGATCAAATAGGGTATTGGACAGCTGAGAATAAAGAGGCTCTCTTTATCTCAGCTCTGAAAAAGTCCAATATTGACGAATTCAAAGATCAGCTCTACCAGAAGGTAAAGGAGATCCATATGAAGAGGTATCCCTACAACGATCTTCTATACTAAACTTCTATCAGACGAGTCCCTTTTCCACCATGTACTCGGCGATCTGAACTGCATTCAGTGCAGCACCTTTCTTGATTTGATCACCCACACACCAGAACGTAATCCCTTTTGGATTGGAAATATCTTTCCTCAGGCGACCCACAAAAATATCGTCTTTACTGGCTGAGCCCAGTGGCATGGGGTAGACCTGGTTGGCCGGATCATCTTTCACGGTGATACCCGGTGCATTCTCTAATGCATCCCTCACCTGCTGAAGATCAAGTGGCTTTTCTGTCTCCACCCAGATGGCCTCCGAATGATTTCTGAGGACTGGAACCCGCACGCAGGTGGAGCTTACCTCAATATCGGTATGCATGATTTTTCGGGATTCGTGGAACATTTTCATCTCCTCCTTGGTGTATCCATTCTCTGTGAACACATCAACATGTGG
>JAOZUK010000330.1 GCA_029938715.1 Bacteroidales bacterium
AAGTTTGATAAAACCTCGTCTTGATAAATGTCTCATTTCTTTTATTTTGCATTTTTACTATTCGAAAGAATTCCGCGATAATAATCAATGTGGTTCAGTAAACTGCTCATTACATCTCTGTCAAAATGATGCCCCCCCGGATATTCAGAATAAATATGAGGCACATCCAGTTCTTTTAATCTCTTCTCAAAGCGGGAATTGGTTTTATACAGAAAATCGTCACGCCCAACTTCAATAATCACTCCAATATCTTTTCGGTTACGAATATGATTGATAAGATTAAAGCAACTATTAAGATGATAATTCTCCTGATGGGTCCAGTAACCGCCAAGTAATTCATCCTTATTCTCACCCACCCCATCCCAATCCAAATCATGAATTCCAAAAGCTAGATCCAAAGCTCCACCACGACTTGCAGCAATTGAGAAATCGTTACTATACCTGCAAAGCAGACTTATGGCACCATAGCCACCCATACTGAATCCGGCGAGGAAACGACCTTCACGTGAAGCAATGGTACGATAATGTTCGTCGATAAACAGGGGAAGTTCTTTGCCTGTATAAGTAGCAAATCTGTTTTCAGACTTTTCAGGTGCATCCAGGTAATATGTATTACCAACAATGGGTGTAACAATAATACTTTGATGAGTCTCAGCAAGTTTTGTCAGTTCGAGTTTTGGACCAAATAAATTTCTAAGACCGGTTTCATTGACTGGTTGATTATTAACACCATGCAGAAAATATACAACCGGAAAAGACTCTGTTGTTTGATTATATGACTCCGGGAGAAATATAAGAACAGGAAGATCTTTCTGCATTGCATCGCTATGTACCATTTCAATTTCCCCATATTCAATATCGATTGGGTCTTGTGCAGCAGCTGGTGCCCAGCGTTCTTCCTGAATGGTATCGAAACGAACATTAACATCATTCAGCTGATCCGGTCCGGGCCTGCTTGTTCCGCGCTGCACAAGAGACCTCATCTCATCGGTGAGTTGACTGACCATCTCAGGACGCTCTTCTGTCAGATTGTTCTCTTCCGCAATGTCTTCGTCGAGGTTGTAGAGTTCTACAACCGCTGCTTTGCCCCTGGATGTATTGCGATTGCTACCGGGGAGTTTGAAGACAATCTTCCATGGGCCACTTCGGTAAGCAAATTCGCCGTGAACAGAATGACTGACCAGGTTTGTCCGGGATACTGGACTATCCTTTCCAAGAAGTGTATTAAGGAAACTGAAGCTATCTTCGGCTGCATTGTCCGGAAGCAAATCTCCGCTGACAATCTCACTACAGGTTGCGAAAATATCGTTAAGGCAAACCAACTGGTTGTTAGATCCTCCCGCTGCCACTTTCCCGGGCCATCTTACAATCAATGGTACACGATGACCTCCCTCCCAAATATCTCCTTTGTGACCCCGGTAAGGTCCGCTTGGCAGATGACCAGCCTCAACCAGACTCTCCCAGCCAGTATAATGAGAGTGTCCGTTATCTGCAGTAAAAATCACAATCGTATTGTCTGAGATACCAGCATCGTCGATTGCTTTAATAATCTGTCCGGCTGACCAGTCCGTCTCCATCACAAAGTCTGCTATCGGGGAGATGCCACTTTTCCCGGCGAAATCCTTCGAAGGAACAACTGGTTCATGGGGCGATGTCATTGAAAAGTAGAGAAAGAAGGGAGAATCCGATTTGGATTGCTTATGAATGTAATCCACTGCACGACTGGTTATCTCAGGGAGTATCTGATCAAAACGCCACCCTGGTGCCATTGGTGAACCGGCAAATCCTTTGGGCATTACGACTCCTTCATTGGGATCATAAATATATTTTGCAGTTGGCTGCACTACCACACGGTCATTTTCGATAAAGGTAAAAGGCGGACTATTGGGCAAATCAACACCATAAAAATAATCGAATCCGCGATCTGTAGGACCTCCCGCAATTGCTTGTGTAAAATCCCACTCCACATCTCTTAAAGATCTAAAGTCCTTCAGTCTGCGACTAGACTGCTCTCCGGGCCAATTCCAGCCCAGGTGCCACTTCCCTATACATGCTGTTTGATAATCCTGCTGACTTAAATAATCCGGAAGTGTCAAGCGATTCTCTTCAATAAGAGGAGGCTCATAGGTTGCAACTACCCACTCCTGCAGCGGGGTTCGCCAGCTATACCTACCGGTAAGAAGGCCATAGCGTGTGGGTGAGCAGACAGCGGAACCACTGTGAGCGTCTGTAAAACTCATTCCCTGAGTAACAAATTCATCAAGATGTGGAGTGCGAATCTTATTGTCCGGATAGTGCGCCTGGATATCGCCCACACCAAAATCATCTGCCAGAATTACAACAATATTGGGTTTTGAGGATTCAATATCCGGTGATCTGTTATTGCATGCATTCAGCATCAATATGATCAAAGGCAGTAGGAATAATTTCTTTTCTTTCATCTCTATATCTATTTATCTTCGACCCGATTCTTATAAGGCATGTACAACTCCTCCAATTCAGGCGTATCACCATAAGCACTTTTCAGCTCATACAGCTTTTCGGTTAGCTTCTCAGTAATTCCTTCACTGCCGGATTTTCCGAAAATATTATTCATTTCGGATGGATCTTCTTCCATATCATAAAGTTCCCATTCGTCAACATCATGGTAGAAATGGATAAGCTTATAGCGTTTGGTCCTTACTCCATAGTGCCGCTTTACCATGTGTATTGATGGAAATTCGAAATAGTGGTAGTATACTGCATCCCGCCACTCTATATTTTCCCCATTTTCCAACAACTGTCGCATCGATTCTCCCTGAATCTCTTCCGGAATGACTGCTCCGGCATAATCAATAAATGTGGGTGCAAAGTCAATGTTTAATACCATATTTTCATTGATACTTCCAGGCTTAATCTTTCCGGGGTATTTCATTACCAGTGGCATCCGGTGCGACTCTTCGTACATGAAACGCTTATCAAACCAGCCATGTTCTCCCAGGTATACTCCCTGGTCGGAAGTATAAATGACAATTGTATTTTCATCCAATCCCGACTCTTCCAGGTAGTCGAGCACCCTGCCCACTCCATCGTCAACAGACTGTACACATCTAAGATAATCCTTCATCAACCGTTCAAATTTCCACAGGGTAAGCTCTTTACCTTCCAGTCCCGCTTCAAAAAGTGCCGCATTTTTCGGAGCATAACTTGCGTTCCACGCTGCCAGTTGCTCTTCGTTGAACCGCCCAAGTTGTTCTGCAAAACCGGTTGAGTCACCACTCTCCGGATCAACTGAAAGCTTTACATATCTCCCCCAGTACATGTGCTTGGCCACATCCATCTCCTGCTGGCGGGCAGCAGAACCCCGGGTCTCATAGCTATCAAAAAAATTATCCGGAGGATCGATTTTGGCATCATCAAATAGATGCAGATACTTTTCTTCAGGTTTCCAATTACCGTGAGGTGCCTTATGGTGAAGTAAAAGACAAAAGGGTTTTTCCGGATCCCTTAGGTTCTGAAGATAATCGAGGGCAAAATCTGTGGTTAGGGTTGTAACATATCCCGTATGTCTTTTTTTCTCACCCATCTCAATAAAATCAGGGTTATAGTAATGTCCTTGTCCGGGAAGGACATTCCAGTAATCAAAACTCTGTGGCTCACTTCTGAGATGCCATTTACCAATAAGCGCTGTCTCATATCCTGCCTTCTGAAGTACTTTTGGAAAGGTCAGCTGGGTTCCGTCAAACTTATGACCATTCGTGAAGTGTCCATTCATGTGGCTGTATTTTCCTGTAAGCAATACGGCCCTGGAAGGAGCACAAATTGAATTCGTCACATAACTGTTCATAAACAGCATCCCTTCACTGGCGATCCTGTCGATGTTTGGGGTACTGTTCAGAGAGCCGTCATAACAACTCATGGCCTGGTA
>JAOZUK010000331.1 GCA_029938715.1 Bacteroidales bacterium
TAGTATCGGACAGAATCACATCCATGCGATTGCATAGCACCTGGTTCGATTCCGAGGAAACAAATCCAAGTACTACCACAAACCATGCGGCAATACCAATCCAGGTTGCTATTTTAAATATCTTCTTTGTCATATTCTCAAAAACCACTCTTTCAGTGGTGCTACAAACTGATTAATATCTCCGGCACCCATGGTAACCAGCAGTTCCGGGTCCCGCTCCTTAACCACCCGTAACAGCTGCTCCCCTGAGACCAGGACCTTCTCTTTCAAATTGACCTTTTCCAGAAGCATCCCGGCAGTCACCCCGGGGATGGGCTCCTCTCTGGCAGGATAGATCTCCATCAGAATCAGTTCGTCTAACATCTCCAGGCTCCTGGCAAACTCATCCGCGAAATCGCGGGTACGGGTGAACAGGTGGGGTTGAAAAATTCCTGTAAGCCTTTTATGAGGGAACAGTGCTTTCAGTGAATTCAGGAATGCCTTGATCTCCTGTGGATGATGCGCATAATCGTCAATGTAGATGCGGTCACTGCGTTGAACCTGCACATCAAACCTTCGCTCCACTCCGCGGTAGTCTAACAGGGCCTTGACTATGACCTCCGGGGCAATCCCCAGTTGATGTGAGACAGCCACTGCTGCCAGAGAATTTTCCACATTCAGCAAACCCGGAATAGAGAGTTCAATCTCCGGCATGACCGAATGGGGAGTGACCACCGTAAATTTATATCCCAGCCCACAGCGTTGCAGGTTCCTTGCATGAAAATCTGCCTGTGGATCGTCCAGAGAGTATGTGTACTGCTCCACGTGATCGGGAACCAGGGGATTGAGTCCGTATTTATAAATCAGAATGCCTTTTTCGCGAATCTGTGAAATATAGGATTCAAACCCCTTCCTGATGTTCTCCTCCGTGTGGTATATATCCAGGTGATCGGCATCCATGGAAGATACCACAGCTATCTCCGGGAAAAGGGTCAGGAATGAACGGTCGTATTCATCGGCTTCAGCTACAATGACCTTTGATACAGGATCGAGATAGAGATTGCTGGAGGTGTTTTTGCTGATTCCACCAAGAAATGCATTGCATCCAAGGTTTGATCTATGAAGAATATGGGCCAGCATGGTAGAGATGGAAGTTTTCCCATGGGTGCCCGCTACACCGATACCTCTGCCTGTATTGAATACCTCGCCAAGGGCCACTGAACGTTTTATTAGCCTGAATCCTCTTCTGCGGAAGTAGTTGAGCTGTGAATTGTTGTCAGGAACTGCGGGGGTGTAAATGACCAGGGTACGGTCGGGATTCCTGAAAGCAGCCGGGATTAACTCCTCATAGTCATCGAAATGAATGGAAACACCCTCCCTGGTTAGCGCATCGGTCAGAGAGGTAGAGACCCTGTCGTATCCGGATACTTCCTTTCCCTGGCTCACAAAGTAGCGCGCCAGGGCGCTCATTCCAATGCCGCCGGCACCAATAAAATAAACACTATCCAGGTTGGACCAGATCATTGTTGTTCAATAATTTTAATTACCTCGGCCGCGATCCTTTGGGACGCATCCTTGATGCCGAGTTGTTTTATATGTTCAGATAAACTCTTCTGTTCTTCTTCATGATCCATAAGCCGGAGCATCTCATCCACCAGGAGTTCACCTGCCTGGCTGTCGGAAACCATTTTTGCCGCATGGTGTGCTACCAGTGCCTCTGCATTCCGGGTCTGATGATTCTCAGCCACATTGGGTGAGGGTACAAGAATCACAGGCTTACCCACAAGACAGAGTTCAGAAATGGTGATGGCTCCAGCCCTGGATACAATCACGTCGGCAATGCCATAGGCCAGATCCATTCTGGAAATAAACGGGAACACTCGAATTTGTTTTAATCCACTGGATCGCACTTTCTCCTCCACCTCCTGCTGATAGGACTTACCGCATTGCCACAACACCTGTACATTACTCAGGCCCAGCCTGTCCAACCCCTCCATAAAGGAGTGGTTGATGGTCCTCGCTCCCAGGCTCCCTCCTACAACCAGACAGACTTTTTTACCTTCCACCAATCCGAACTCTTTTCGGTCAGCTTTAGGGTTAGCGTGCAATTCAACCATCTCCTGTCGTACCGGATTTCCTGTAAGGACAATCTTTTGAGCGGAAAAATATCGATCCATCTTTTCATAGGCTACACAGATGGTACTTGCAGAACGTGCCAGAAGCCTGTTGGTAACTCCCGCATAAGAGTTCTGTTCCTGGATAAGCAGCGGCACTCCCTTCCGGGCTGCTGCCTTTAGAATGGGTCCACTGGCATAGCCTCCCACTCCCACTGCTACATGAGGATTAAATCGTTTTACAATACTCCGGGAACGCCTCATACTCACCAGGAGCTTATAAAAGAAGCTCAGGTTCTTTAAGGTGAATCTCCTCTGGAAACCTGCTACGGGCAGACCCTCAATGGCATATCCCGCTTCAGGGACCTTCTCCATCTCCAATCGCCCCAATGCACCCACAAACAGGAATTTCATTTCCGGATTCTCCTTTTTCAAGGCATCGGCGATGGCGATGGCAGGGAACACATGTCCTCCTGTACCCCCTCCCCCAATGAGGATCCTGTATGGTTTTTTATTTCCCATTTACTTCAAATTCAACCTTCTGAGTCTCGTTTTGATGATCTTTTTTCCCAGCTCTTGTTTTTCTCTTTTTAGTTTCAACATCTGCTTGCAGAAGTTTCTCAATCTTTGGTTCAGAAGGCTCCCCTGCCTTTGCTTCACCACCTCCGGTCGCCATGACTTCTTCTTTTGTACCCCAGCTTACGGAAAGAATCATCCCGGTGGCCATACTTGTAAAAAATATGGAAGAACCTCCCATACTTACCAGTGGCAGGGTTTGTCCGGTTACCGGTACCAGTCCCACTGCAACAGCCATATTTACAAACGCCTGTAGAACCAACCCCATGGAGAGACCAAAAGCGAGGAAAGCTCCATAAGTACTTTTGCTCCGGCGAACTATTAATCCCGCTCTGAAAAAGAGCCAGAGGTAGAGTGCCACAACAAACACTCCACCAATCAGACTTCCGTATTCTTCAATGATGATGGCATAAATAAAATCTGAATAGGGATGAGGAAGCAGGTTACGCTGTGTGGAGTTACCAGGACCTTTTCCAAACATGCCCCCTTGTACGATGGCCACTTTGGCCTGATCAGCCTGGTAGTTATCCCCCTCACCATCTATATACGCTTCAATGCGGTTCTTCCATGTGGATATCCGACCCTCTTTATTCAGTAAAAGTGCCCCACCAACAAATATAGAAAGGGCAAAAATGCCCGTAAAAACCAACAGAGCCAGATACTTGATTGGAATCCTGCCCACAAACATGAGGCTGAAAGCGGTGGCGAATACAATGACTGCTGTGGAAAAATTTGCGGGTAAAATCAGCACACAGATTCCCACAATGGCCATGGATATTTTTCCAAATACCCCCCTGAAATCCTTGATGTTGTTCTGATTGACCGACAGAATCTTGGCCACATACATGACCAGTGCGATTTTTGCAAAATCGGAAGGTTGTATGGTAAGTCCGGTCCCCGGAATCTGCAGCCACCTGGTGGCCTCATTAATATTGGTTCCGGCCACCAGCGTGAGAATCAGCAGGGGGATGGAAAGATAGAGTGCGAAAACCGATACTTTACTGAAAACCCTGTAAGGAACGAGGTGAATAAAGTAGACAATTAGTACCCCAAGCAGAATAAACTTCAGCTGCCGAAACAGGTAATAGAAAGTATTCCCCGAGCGGTGCTGGTAGGCCAGCGAACCGGTGGAGCTGTAAACCGACAGAAGCGATATGACCAGGAGGGTCAGGATCACTATCCAAATAATTCGGTCTCCTTTTATGTACCTTCTATACTTCACTTTCCACTTT
>JAOZUK010000887.1 GCA_029938715.1 Bacteroidales bacterium
GAGAGAGGTCTGCCGTGGTCATGATGGTCGTAACCCGCTTCGACGGATCGTGAGCCGCAGGCGCAAGATCCTTTTCATCCGGATTGACCGGGACCCACTGGTAGGCGCCGGCAGGGCTTTTCACCAAATTCCAATCATAGCCGAACAGCACATCGAAATAGCCCATATCCCACTGGGTCGGTTTCGCCGTCCACGCGCCCTCGATGCCGCTGCTGATCGTGTCGCCCCCCTTGCCGCTGCCGAAACTGCTCTTCCAGCCGAGGCCCTGTTCTTCAATGGGGGCTCCTTCCGGTTCAGGGCCGACCAGCGCTGCATCACCAGCGCCATGGCATTTACCGAAGGTGTGGCCGCCGGCGACCAGTGCGACGGTCTCTTCGTTGTTCATGGCCATGCGGGCAAAAGTCTCTCGAACGTCACGGCCGGAGGCAACCGCATTCGGTTCACCGTTAGGCCCTTCCGGGTTCACGTAGATGAGGCCCATCTGCACGGCGGCAAGAGGATTTTCAAGGTCCCGGTCGCCGGAGTAGCGATTGTCACCAAGCCACTCGTTCTCGGTCCCCCAGTAAGTATCCTCTTCCGGCTCCCAGACGTCTTCACGCCCGCCGCCGAAGCCGAAGGTCTTAAATCCCATCGATTCAAGGGCACAGTTGCCGGTGAGGATCATGAGGTCGGCCCAGGAGATCTTGTTGCCGTATTTCTGCTTGATCGGCCAGAGCAGACGGCGCGCCTTGTCGAGGTTCACGTTGTCCGGCCAGCTGTTGAGAGGCGCCAAGCGCTGATTGCCGGACCCTGCCCCGCCGCGACCGTCGCCCATGCGGTATGTGCCTGCGCTGTGCCACGCCATCCGGATGAAGAGCCCCCCGTAGTGACCGTAATCGGCCGGCCACCAATCCTGCGAGTCGGTCATCAGTGCATAGAGGTCCTTCTTCAGGGCCTCAAAATTGAGTTTCTTGAATTCCTCAGCGTAGTTGAACTCTTTGCCCATCGGATTACTCACAGGAGAGTTCTGATGAAGAATCTTGAGGTTCAACTGGTTGGGCCACCAGTCCTGGTTTGACGTGCCACTGCTGGTAGTAGGTTTGGCAGATCTACCTGTTACCGG
>JAOZUK010000888.1 GCA_029938715.1 Bacteroidales bacterium
CTCTTGAAGCAGCGCCATTTTTCAACTGCCCAGGAAGCCATGTCTGCAGTTGAAGCGTGGGTGAATAAGTATAATTACCAACGTACTCATCAGGGTATCGGAGGGTTACTGGTACCAGCAGAACGTTTTCATGGCCAGAGTGATCAAATTCTTTCAGATTTAAGCCAAGGTGTTGACATTACCAATAAAACACCGTACTTAGGATTTGAGATTGATAGAACCATTTTCAACCTTGTTATAGGACCAAAAGGTAATTTAACACTCCATCTTATGGGTCAGCCTATTCATCTGACAGAGAGAACATCTTAATGGAAAAATTAACTCCTGAAGAGGTAAGAGTACTGATCAAAGCATCTCAGATTGCCAAGGAAAAAGGTATAACAAAAGGAGCCAGTGTAAAGGAAATTTGTGAAAAGGCGGGAATATCAAGGAAGACGGGTTATCAATGGGTGGGTGAGGCAGATAAATCAGTAAAGGATACTGTAGATACAATTCGAAAACTTTCTGATCTGAAGGTTAAGCATCAGGAAATTTCGAAGAAGTATGCTGATCTTAGCGTTGAAAATAAAGGGTTGCATCTTGCCATGGAGATCCACGGTTTTGATGAATTAGTAAAAAAAAACTCATCATGAACAAGAACAAAAAAAGAAAGCGGTAACTTTTTTACGTGATCACGACCTTGGGTTAAGAAAAATATCATTTCTCCTGCTGCTTCCAGTAAGCACGCTAAGTGGCTGGGATAAGGAGTTTGATGGTTCTATGCGGCTCATAAAAATACCGGACAAAAGAGGTAAAGGAAGTAAGGTGACACCGGACATGGTTCGAATGATTATTGAAATCGCAGGACAGTACAAAGCAAAAGAACAGAGGATCCGTCTGAAGAGTTTTACCCGGATGCTGGAGGAAGAAAAGAACATTTCCTTAAGTTCAAAAACAGTGGGAGATATCTTGACAGCCAATAACCTGAGATCTCCAAAGACCCGGCAAAAACGGCCCCAATTTTATCAGAAACTCCGACGGGAAATCCCTAACGGTCTTGTAAGTATTGATGGCAGTGAGATAAAGGTACATATAGAAGATCAAGTTATAAAACTGAATCT
>JAOZUK010000889.1 GCA_029938715.1 Bacteroidales bacterium
ATTCGATAAGGCGATTATGAAACAACTTGTCTTTCAAAAGTTTAAGTTCAAATTTACTAATCACTTCAACCGGGGTTAAAAGTACAGAACCGTCGGGATATTCTTCAACTTGAACTTTATTCCCCGCGTATTTTTTACCGATTGATATCTGTCCTTGGGTGTTAATTTGTTTAATTTGCAGTTGCATGATGCACTCCCCTGTTTGGTTAGGTGGCCAGACTGCGTGTGTTAATAATTTGTTAATGTAATGATTTATTAAATATGTGTCAAGTTGCTTAAATAAATGGAGTCAGATTCGATTAATTCTCCTGACTTACTCTACCAGGGCGGGAGCATATATTTAGGCGATAAATGGGGTCAGATAAATGGGGTCAGACTCGATTAATTCTCTATTTTACTTGAGTAGGAGCATAAATAACATGGTTGGAGGAATTAATCGAGTCTGACCCCATTTATCCTCGAAGGAAAAAATCGTTCTCCATGTGGTAACGTGTAGAGAAAACTGGCAGGAAGTTGATAAATCATCTGGCGAAATCATAAACAAAACATCACGCCATGCCTGGATATCAGGCAAACCTCTGACAAAAAACAATCTTCATGAGCGTTGCAATTTGGCCGCTCGTTATCGATGGGGAATAGAAACCAACATCCTGCTCGAGAAACATCATGGTTACCAATATGAGCATTGTTTTTCTTATGACTGGAAAGCTATGAAAGGATACCACTATTTGATGCACCTGGCCCACCTGATGAATGTTCTGACTGAATACTCAGAAAAGCTTTCCGTGTATATCAAAGAAAATGGGATACGGAATCTTATTCAGTTTGTTTTTATAACTCTTACCGGCCCCTGGCTTGATGGTGACATTGAAGAACAAGCCACCACCCCCTGCCAATTGCGGTTAGTGTAAGGAACAACAACTTTCCGCCAAACACCATGCTAAAAAAATGAAGGAATAGCTGCGGGTTGCTTTTAGATAGGTGCGGCAAAAGATATGCAAAACTGCGATGACTGCGCTTGGAAATGACGTGAATACAAGAAATTGCGACAAGAGCCTATGCAGCAATACATGTTATTCACTAAATTTACCATGC
>JAOZUK010000332.1 GCA_029938715.1 Bacteroidales bacterium
ACATCATGCATCCACTAAAATAGATATACGACTTTTTCTCTATCCTGGGTACTTCTCGAAGGCAAATTTAAGCTTCCAGGATCTCCTTGATATTCTCCATTGCAAGACCAGCTTCCCGTTCATTGCGCTTCAGAATGATTCTTTCTGCCACTTTGCCTAACACCGGGACGGGGATGGTATATTCAATATTTAATTCCACCTCCGTACCCCCATCTTTCACATCAACAACCAGCAACCATTCACTTGCTACAGCACCCTTAGTCTTAAATCCCATCCGCTTATTGGGAACCAATTCTGTAACCGTTGATTCCCCTTCAATCAGGACTCCTGCCATCTTGTATTTCCATTTAAAACTCTGTCCCACTCCTGGCTCACTTGCATCCCAAACCTCAACAGAGCCTGGTATCCAATCCGGTTGATTTTTATAGTCAACGAGATAGTTGTAGACTTTTTTTGCTGGTGCGTAGACAAGAATACTTCTTTTTACTTTTGCCATAATGTACTCCCTTCTTTAAACGAATGAAAATGAATAATTTGCAACAGTATAAGTTACTGCCTCTCAAGGAGAAAGTCAAGCAGTTCCGGGAAATTTAACAGGCGATCTTTCTTCGTTGCCTGGACATCCCAGACATTCGTAAGAATGAAACTGCTTAAAACGCCCATGATGTCAACTACGGATGCAAAATCTCTGGGGTTGAACTTTATTTATACTACAGAAAAAGCCAGAAACTCCTTAGGCTGGACCGTAAAAGAAGACCTGGAATCAGGTTTGACCAAATGGAAGTCATGGTATGATTCCTATACGCAAGGATGAAATATAGTGTGCGTTAAAAATTGGGAGAAGTAATTTTCCGTCTGATTGGTTGTAATCTCTTGTATGTAAGACTTCTCCATAACCATTCAAAGGGTCCATAGGTAAAATACTTAAGCCAGATTGTACTCAGAATAATCTGGAAGACCCAGATGGCCAGAACCATGAAATAGAGTTCATAGCGCTCCAGGTGGCCATATTGAGAAAAGCCGATGAAAACCACATTGGCAACAATGGTCTGTAAAAGATAATTGCTAAGAGCCATACGGCCTACCGCTGCAAGAGCTTGTTGTAGCCATTTAAAAATTCCGGACTTGCAGAATAACATGACCAGCCCCACATGCCCCAGCATGGTGGAGACCCTTCCGAGGTCATAGGTCCTTAACAATTCATAATACCTGATAAGATCAAATTGACTTTCTATATAGGAACTGGTCTCCCACCAGTTGACTGTGATGCCTATTCCATATCCGATAAGTATCAGCAATCCATAAAATCGATAAGATCTTTCCGCATGGAATACCCTGAGCCTGAAAAGGGCCATTCCAAGCAACATCATGCTCAGGATATCAAAGTAGTTATGCCGGTAATGATATTCCGATTCAAAGAAGTAGCTGTCCTTTGCCATCTCTTTTACAGCGGCAAAATAGCCTTCCTGCATATTCTGTATTCTGTGTTCCAACCATTCCTCCGAAGGCTTCATTACAGCATATTTTTCAATCCAGGCATAATAATCCCTAAGAACGGCATGAGGCACTTCCTCCCCTTTCTCGAACATCCCCAGAACCTCGAAATAGTTCTTTTGCTGCCGTTTGGCCGTATGTAAGGTCCCGAAACTAACCGTCATGCCAATGATCAAAATAACCATTGTCATGATTATCAGGTTCCTTGGACGGCTGTTCCGAAAGGGAAACAGAAGCAAACCTATTATTCCATAGGAGAACAGGATGTCACCGGGCCACACCAAAAGATAGGCATGTGCCATCCCGAATAAAATAAGCAGGATTACCCTTCTGTACCAGAGTTCAGCAAGCTCAAGTCCTGCTCCTGCCGCTTCCTTAGTCTGCATAAATAAAATCACCCCCGCTCCAAATAACATGGAAAATATGCCTCTCATCGCCCCTTCAAAGAACAGGGAATTGAAGAAGAACACCCTAAGGTTCCATCCGGTACTGCCTCCGTATCCGCTTGGATCAAAATAGGCCGGATCGGGCAGTCCCAGACCAACAATGTTAATGGTTAGAATACCCAGGACTGCCACCCCTCTGAGTATATCCACCGAATTTATCCGGCTTTTATCAGAAACTGGTTGAAAAGTTGTCATGAATGAAGAATCCTCTTATGCAAGAAAAATAAAATGTTCGGGTATCGCAAATGGATTTCTCAAACGCAAAGCCCTTACTGCCAGCCTATAATAAGTTTTCCTGTCCGGACCAGGTATACGTCCTGCCCTTTAAACTCCAGGCTTACCACGTACATTCCCGGGTCCAGGTTCAGCGCCTCAGTATACAGAATGTGTTCACCACTCTCTTCCCTCCTTTCGGTCAACAGGATATTAGTGATCTGTCCCGACATATTGGTCATTCGGATGCTTACCAATCCCACCTGGGGTAGTGTGTAGCGGATGATGGGAGAGGTAAACTGAGGAGCGGAATGAATCGTCAGTTCCAGGCCTCCTGTTCCCTCCCATTGATCTTGCCCTGTCGCTTCCTGCTGGATAGAAAACACAGGTATTGTATCCAGGATCAGAGCATAGTTGACTCCAGCAGAAAGGTCTCCCAGCGCATAGGGATAATTTCCTGTCAAATCGCCTGGCATCCTTCCCAGGACACCTGTGAAATGGCTATTATCGTTCCATTCACTGTTGGTATAGGTAAATAGCGGATCAGGGTCCCCAAACTGCTTTATCTGACCTGCATCAGGTATCACCAGGATCTCTTTGGGCAAAACATAAATACTGAATAAATCTGACGTTGTTTCTGCACATGTTCCACTCTGTATTACTGCCCGGTATTGCCATATGTCTGCAGAAGCCGGTATTTCACTATAGAGAGTATCCGTATGGGCAATATCCACCCACGGACCGGCTTTTACTATTTTCTGCCATTTTAACACCTCACCGGTATAAGCGCTCAGGAAGATTGATCCTGTAGAGCTTCCATATATGATGGGACTTGCATTCCCTTTCAATATACCTCCTGCAGATTCAGGATATACCATAATATCCTTTTGAAATTGGTGTGAACATCCTTCCTCATTTTCAACCTTGAGTTCAACTGTATAATTGACAGGCGAAGAGGTGATATTTATATAATAGTGGTCAAGTTCAGGACCTTGCGAAGTTGATATGGAACTGCCATCACCGAAGTCCCATGAATAAAGGTCTGCACCAATGGACCTATCCATTATTGAAATATTCTTGAGATGGCATATAGCACTGTCGCTGTCAAAACTTGCTTCTATATATGGGTGCACAGTCACTGTACGCGTATAGGTATCCCTGCAATTTCCGCCACCCAGGGCCACCAGTTTCGTCTGAAATACCAAACTCAACGGGGCGTGGTTATAATAGATATGCATGGGATCATGCGCATCATCTGTGCTCCCATCCCCGAAATCCCACTCAAAAGTTTGTGCATTGGAAGAACTGAGATTGGTAAACTCCACTTCCAGGGGACCACAACCCTCGACCACATTAGTGACGAATTCAGCTTTGATTTCCGGGTATATATTCACCGTTTTTCTCACTGAACTGACACAGCTTTGTTCGTTCCAGACCACCAACTCAATGGTTTTTTGGACCACGGATGCAGTAGTATTGGTGTAGCTGTGCTGCATTACCGGACTGATGTCATAGACGTATGGATTGGTAGGATCCTGCAGATCAAAATCCCATTGCACATTGGTTGCGCTTGACTTATCCACCCCGATGGACAAATTCTCAAAGGTAACCGTGTCCGAGCTGCAAATGTCCCACTGGTCTGTTTCGAAATTGGCAATCACCTCATTGGCAATTCCCACAATCACAGTAATGGTGGTATCGGGGAAACATCCCCTGGTGAAGG
>JAOZUK010000890.1 GCA_029938715.1 Bacteroidales bacterium
TCACTATCGGTTACAGAGGAGTATTTAGCCTTGGATGATGGTCCACCCAGATTCAAACAGGATTTCTCGTGTCCCGCCCTACTCGGGAATTCTAATTGGAGGTAACATACTTTCGCTTACAGGACTTGCACCTTCTTTGGTTAGCTATTCAATGCTATTCTGCTAGTATGCAACTTTCTGACTCCATGGAAATGGTAGAACATTTCCCATTAGATCCCACAACACCATAAAGACAACGCTTCTACGCTTGACATCTTTACGGTTTAGGCTATTTCCCGTTCGCTCGCCGCTACTAAGGAAATCTCAATTGATTTCTCTTCCTCTAGGTACTATGATGGTTCACTTCCCTAGGTTCGCTCCTGACTTACATCAGGTGACTCGATATGACTCGAGCCGGGTTTCCCCATTCGGGAACCCACGGGTCAATGCTTACTTACAGCTCACCGTGGCTTTTCGCAGTTCGTTACGCCCTTCATCGCCTCTCTGTACCAAGGCATCCGCCATATACCCTTAATACCTTAATCAATAAGTTTAGTAAACTTTACTAAACCCAATATTTCTTATACAACAAAAATGACAAAAAAGTCAAAGAACTGTGGCACGCCACTTTAATAAGGGCAATACCATAATAATAATCCCTGGAAAAACCAGGGTATATAATTAATCAATACAGATAAACTGTATCAATAAAAATAAAACTATTTAATAATAACAATCTCGTTTGTCGTTTGTCGTTTATGGTTTGTCGTTTAAAACATACAACATTAAACCTAAAACTTAAAACAATAACTGCCTTCACACATAAACAGCCTGTGGCTGTCAATGGTGGAGAATACAGGGATCGAACCTGCGACCTCCTGGTTGCAAACCAGGCGCTCTCCCAACTGAGCTAATCCCCCAATCAAACCTAAAGCAGAGCCAATGCATAAAGCTAACACCATTTCTAATTCAGAATTCATAATTCAGAATTATTAATTAACAATGGTGGGCCTAGGTGGACTTGAACCACCGACCTCACGATTATCAGTCGTGCGCTCTAGCCAGCTGAGCTACAGGCCCAATTAGCATTGTTATCTCTCAAATCTAAGTAGAGT
>JAOZUK010000891.1 GCA_029938715.1 Bacteroidales bacterium
TTCCCACAAACTTCCTGGGATAAATATGAAGGGAATCCTGTGCTGGAGCCCGGACCGGCTGGTAGCTGGGACAGTGATGGTGCCATGGCCTGCTCAATACTTTTTGATGGAGACATGTACCATATGTGGTATTCCGGATTTGACGGGATTTTTAATCAAATAGGTCATGCAACATCTCCGGATGGTATTGACTGGACCAAGGATCCAAATAATCCTGTCGTAGAGGTAGGGCAAGCCGGAAGCTGGGAGGAATCGCACGCTTATATACCCAATGTGTTGCTCATTAATTCAGTATATCATATGTGGTATGATGGAGCTTGGGGATATATAGAAAAAACTGGCCATGCAACCTCCACCGACGGGAGCAACTGGACAAAAGATCCGCTTAACCCTGTCCTTGACACCGGACCGAGTGGAAGTTGGGATGATTTTCAGGTCTTTCCTATGGCCGGCTCAGTTATCTTCGAAGATAACATCTATAAAATGTGGTACGGTGGTGGAAGCACTGCATATGTATGGCAAGTTGGCTATGCTACATCACCCGATGGCTCAGTCTGGACGAAAGATGAGGCCAATAACCCTGTTATAACTCCCGGCGTCACAGGTAAATGGGATGATTACGGCGTTATACCGGGAGCCGTTTTACTGATTGGAAATACTTATAATATGTGGTTTAGTGGCTGTCATCCTGATAACTGGTGGCGTGTAGGTCATGCCACATCCACTGATGGTATCAATTGGACAAAATATGAATTTAATCCGGTACTGGATTATGGGGCTCCTGGAGAATGGGACGTCCTGCAAGCATGGTGTCCTTCAGTGATCTATGACGATGTTGGAGACATATTTAAGATGTGGTATTCAGGAGGGGATTATACCAGCGGGAAGGTGGGTTATGCCACTTCGGAAAACTCTCAGATCATCCATGTACCGGGAGATTATCCAACAATACAGGCAGGAATTGATGCAGCATCAAGCGGCAATACAGTACTGGTAGATGAAGGTACTTATTATGAAAATATCAATTTTAAAGGCAAGGCCATCACCGTGGCCAGTTTGTTCTGGGATGATGGTGATACTAATCACATCAACAA
>JAOZUK010000892.1 GCA_029938715.1 Bacteroidales bacterium
AGGAACATGCCAGAACATGGCAAACTGTTCGACAACCCAGTTTCTGGTCTTATACCGATCACTTTTTTCCAGAATACGTTCACGAACAGCAAGACGGCTGCGATAAATCATGATGATAATCATGCCAATAAGAAAAGTGGCCAGAACCATAATGGTCATGGCAAGACTGGTGGGCTGGAGTTGCACCAGACGGCACAAAGCAAGAAACAATACAGCTGTAAAGGTATAACTGCAGAAGGCAACAATAGTAAAGTGAAGACTTTTAGCCGTTGCATCATCAATGGGTAACACTCGCAGAGAGGGAAATCGCGGTGCACAAAAAATTCGTGAGAGCTGAACCATTACCCGATAAAAAACAATGCTAAAAAGAATGGTAAGAAAGAGATAGCGTGCCGGAGCAAGATCACTTGCCGGAAGGAGAAAAAAGAGAAAGATAGCTACCCCTGAGAATACGAGTACATGTATACATGCAGGCAGAGAGCGCATGATGCCGGCAATAAAACGCATGGGCCCATCAAGATCAGGTATAGCTTTTTCCTGGAACTGTTTACTGAAATTTGCCGTAAAGCGGCGGACAGTAAACTCTGAGCCCCAGGCAAGGCCAAAGAGAGCAGCAAATATGAAGAGTGTCATTATGAAACTCCCCATGGACCCATTACCAATCTTTCTGGCGATTTCTATATAGTCAAAAGGAACACGGATTAACGAAGAAAAAAAGCTGGCTGATTTTTCAGATTTGCTTTCATCCTTATCCAGCAGTTGCAACATATTCATTGCCTGCTCTGCCAGTCCACCAGAGGATTTTTGGGAAACAGACCCATCCAACTCTTTAGAAAATTCATTAAGGAGAAGGCTGCGAACTTGCGTATCACTCATTTTAGCGAATACTGACTCCATCTGTTCGGGTGCAATACCCTCCAATGATGATATTTCGTCAGTCCCATTTTGTTCGGCGGCAAAAGCAGTGCCAACAACAATGTACAGGAAACAAGAGAACCATATTGCTATCTTCATTATTCGTATCCTTTCAGTAATAGTGTGAGTTCCAAAAAACATTTCATCAAGACTTACAGCCAGTCTGTCAGCGAAATA
>JAOZUK010000893.1 GCA_029938715.1 Bacteroidales bacterium
TTACCTGCCGGCTGATCGTCGACAACGTCGTCAGCAGCACCAAAGTCAAGGAGCTCGTCGACTTTATCAGCAACCCTGTCAACGGGTGCTACAGGACTTGCAGCTGCAATAATTTCTTTGAGACTGTTCAGGCGGCTGACCCTGTCAATAAGAATATCCTGGCGTTTTTCATCGTCGATATCCTTGTCGGTAACCAGGATCTTTAAGCCATCATAAAAAGAATGGAGAAGGGTGAACGCATCAGGATGGGCATTGATCTTCTCTTCGCTGATATATGCTCCAAGAGCTTGTAATCCTTGCAGTAGTACCTCAGCTGGTTTGTTGTCAAGCAGGTGTTGACGCAGTTCGTCGGCCTGCTGGTTGAAGTGTTCAAGACCTTCATCGGTAACTTCCCATTCCAGGCCAAGGATAGTCGCCTCTATGTTGGCCAGGGGCTCAAATTCAGTTTCTGGAATTTTCTTTTCTTGAGTTGTACGGATTCCCTGGTCTGCAGAACTTGCAGGAGTAGGCCCAATCTTACCGATTTGGAACTGGAGGACTTTAAATTTTCGGATGTCTGATTTAAGCAGTGAGGTGATAGTTTCTCCACTGATATCCGGTGAGGAGATTATTTTTTCATAGTTGTAAAATAGAGTGAGGAGCAGTTTGATGGCATTTTGGTGGGCATAGGCTCCTTCTATCCGCAGGTAATGCCCAATCTTTTCCAGCCCCTGTAGATAGACCTGAGCAACTTTGTCTCCTTCCCATATGGAGCGCAGGCTGCTTACCTCCTGGACAAGTTCATCCAGGATGTCGTCACTGATTTCCCAGTCCAGAGAGAGAATGATTGATTTAAGACGGGTAAGTGGTGACTCATCATCACCAGTAAATTCAAACAGGTCGACTTCATCGGTATCAAACGATTCGTCAGCAAACCGGGTGAGATCTTCAACTTCGTCAAATGATGGGACCATATTTTTATCTGGGGTTGTCATGGGATAGTCGGTATAAAATAACCGTCGGTTTTGCCCTTTACAGGAGCTTCTTCTGGATAGACACTACAGTGGATGAAATTATTTTTTTAAGTGTTTCCGGAACATTATATCCTGTCAA
>JAOZUK010000333.1 GCA_029938715.1 Bacteroidales bacterium
TTTAAATGAAATTCAGGCTTCGCTCCATAGGACCAGCTGCCCTGGTAACCGCCGCATTTATTGGTCCGGGTACCATCACGACCTGTACCCTGGCCGGAGCAGGTTACGGATATGCCCTTTTATGGGCACTTCTCTTCTCTGTGATTGCCACCATTGTGTTACAGGAGATGGCTGCCCGCCTGGGCATTGTCACACGAAAAGGCCTTGGAGAAGCCTTGAAAGTGCAGTTTCCATCTGGTGCCGGACGGGCCATTTCGGTAATACTGATTCTTTCTGCCATTGGCATTGGGAATGCGGCCTATGAAACCGGCAATATATTGGGAGGAGCCCTTGGACTGGATGCACTTATTGGGGAGGTATCCCTGTTTAGCTCGGGACAGTTGAGTCTCAGGCTCTGGGGACCTGTTATTGGGATCATCGCCTTTGTTTTCTTGCTAATGGGTAGCTACAAAAAACTGGAGAAGCTATTAGTGGGACTGGTGATCTTGATGAGCATCGTATTTCTGGGCACCATGATTTCACTGACACCCAATCTAAGAGAGATCCTGAAAGGTTTGTTTGTACCCGAATTACCCCATGGGGCTATGTTAACCGTAGCCGGACTTGTGGGAACCACGGTGGTGCCCTATAATCTTTTTCTGCATGCTGCACTGGTACAGGAGAAGTGGAAAACCAAAGATCAGCTGAAGGAGGCCCGTTTGGATATATGGGTTTCGATTTTTCTGGGAGGTCTGGTCTCCATATCAATTGTTATAACCTCTGCGGCAGCATTTTATGGAACGGGGCAAGAGATAAAAAATGCATCTGATCTTGCAATTCAGCTTGAACCTATTCTGGGTAGCTGGGCCACAGGCTTTATCGGAATTGGATTGTTTGCTGCCGGATTAACCTCTGCCATTACTGCTCCACTGGCCGCTGCTTATGCTACCTGTGGGATACTTGGCTGGAAAAAAGATCTCAGATCAAAAAGATTCAGATCCATATGGATGGTGATCCTGGTTATTGGAATCGTTCTGTCGGCGGTGGGATTGAAGCCTGTTCCTGTGATCCTTTTTGCCCAGGCTGCCAATGGGGTACTATTGCCAATTATTGCCATCTATCTTTTGTGGAGTGTAAATGACAGGAAGCTTCTGGGAGATCAGCGTAACAATTTACTATTAAACATTATAGGAGGGATTGTGGTTCTGGCTACCATCTTCCTCGGACTCCGAAGTATTCTCTCGGTCTGCGGGATTATATGATCGGTAATTGAGTGATTTCTTATGTATAGATTAAATATAGATACCGGAGGTACTTTCACCGATTGCATTGCAACCACTCCGGATGGCGAAATATTGCGACAAAAGGTGCTCTCCAGCTCCTCTCTGCGTGCCCATATCAAAAGGGTGATCTCTCCCACAGAGATCGAAATTTCTTCCAACTGGGGAGTCTCCAAAGATCTGTTTGATGGATATGAATTCCGAATCCTGGGTTTGAATCAGGACCCAATCACCATCAGTAAATTCAATCCACTGATAAACAGGATCATACTTGAATCAAATATTCAGGTAGATGGGATTGAGGAGAAGGCACTGTTTGAGATCACCGCCAATGAAGAAGCTCCTGTACTTTGTGCCAGGCTTATTACCGAAACCCGCCTGGATCAACCCCTTCCTGAAATGGAGATTCGCCTGGGGTCGACCAAAGGCACAAATGCTCTTCTTGAGCATAAAGGAGCCCGGACGGCCATGCTGGTGACCAGGGGTTTTAAGGATTTGTTAGCCATCGGTAACCAGCAACGCCCAAATATATTTGCCAGGGAGGTTATTAGGCCGTCCCCCCTGGCAGAGCTGATCATCGAGATAGATGAACGACTGGATGCAAGGGGATTGGTTATTCAGAGTCCGGACCCGACTTCGGTTCGGGAAGCAGTAAGGATCATTAAACAGGCGGGGATTAGTACTGTAGGTGTGGCACTCATGCACTCCTGGATCAACCCGAAACATGAGGAGTACATTCAAAAAATAATTCTGGAGGAGGGCCTGGAGTATATCTCAGTATCCTCCCGACTGTCGGGATTAATTAAGTACCTGTTGCGCATGCAAACCACCGAGGTAAACGCTTATTTATCTCCGGTTATTGATCAGTACATCAAACAGATAAGCAATAAAGTATACGGAAACCGCTTCAATGTAATGACAAGTGCCGGGGGATTGGTAAAGGCTAGCAGCTTCATGCCCAAGGAGAGTCTGCTAAGTGGTCCGGCAGGTGGGGTGGTAGGAGCTGTATCCATGGGTAAGGAAGCTGGATTTCATAAGTTGATAAGCTTCGACATGGGTGGTACAAGTACCGATGTAGCACGCTATAACAGGGAGCTGGAGTACTGTTTTGAACTTAAAGTGGGTTCGGCGCACATTCACAGCCCTGCCCTTGCCATTGAAACAGTGGCAGCAGGTGGCGGATCGATCTGTGGCTATGATGGATACAGACTGGTGGTGGGTCCCGAAAGTGCAGGAGCATTTCCTGGTCCAGCCTGTTATGGAGCAGGAGGGCCTCTGTGCATCACCGATGTGAACCTGTTGTCGGGCCGCATGGATCCTGGACAATTTAATATCCCGGTCTACCCCGAAGCAGCTCTAAAAAAGCTTGGCGAAATTCAGGATAAGATAGCTGAACGCTCAGGATCGAGGCCTGAAGCCAATGCACTGCTTAATGGCTTTCTCAGAATTGCCAATGAAACCATGGCAGGTGCCATCAAAAAAATCTCTACCGGAAAGGGATATGATCCCTCTGAATATGCCATGGTTGCTTTTGGGGGAGCAGGAGGAATGCATGCCTGCAATATTGCCGAATTATTGAATATGGGTACGATCATAATCCCAGATAATGCTGGACTGCTCAGTGCATTCGGAATAGGAGAGGCGGTGATGGAACGCTTTGCCGAAAAGCAGGTTTTGAAGCCTCTGGATAAGTCAGATTTCATTTCCGAACTCCTTCCCGAACTTGAAGAGAAGGCCATGAGCAAGCTGCAGGCAGAGGGCGTTCCTGTAAAAGATGTGATCATTCGCAACCGCCTGGTATTCCTGCGGTTTATGGGTCAGGAATCAACCATTGAGGTTAGCTGGAAATCAAGCAAACAAATAATTGCTGATTTCCAATCGGCTTACGAGTCGGTTTACGGGCACTGGAGCGAGGATCGGGTGGTGGAGGTTGAATCGGTGCGGGTAGTGGCTTCTGTTAAAAAGGAAACAAGGCAGGAGTCTCATCAGTATGAAACTGGAAAAGAGATCAAACCAGATCAATTTAATGGCCAGAGCATTCCGATTTTTATTCGGGATCGGATGAAACAAGGGGATCTGGTCCGGGGACCAGCAGTTATCCTGGATTCATTCAGCACCACCTTTGTTGAGAAGGGTTGGAGTTGTCTTTTAAATGGAGAGCGCACCCTGGTGCTATCCGATGAAAAGAGGGGGGGAGAAGAGGAAGAGGCTCTGGCTCCCGAAGCTGAACTTGAACTATTCTCAAGGCGGTTTATGGGCATAGCAGAAAATATGGGCGCCATGCTTCAGCACACCTCCGTATCGGTTAATGTGAAGGAACGACTGGATTTCTCCTGTGCCATCGTAGATTCAAATGGCTACCTGGTGGCCAACGCCCCTCATATTCCGGTGCATTTGGGTAGCCTGGGCATCTGTGTGCGAAGCTTATTAAAACAGTTCGAGCTGCTCCCTGGAGATACCCTGGTCACAAACCATCCGGCATTTGGGGGTTCCCACCTCCCTGATATCACCCTGGTAAGCCCGGTATATACCCAAAAAGGAGAACTTTTGGGTTTTGTGGTAAACCGTGCCCACCATGCAGAAATAGGTGGGATCAGTCCGG
>JAOZUK010000894.1 GCA_029938715.1 Bacteroidales bacterium
GCACTGGTAGTTACAGCAACAACCTCTCCTTCATAAAGAATTGGTGCACTCCCCTGAATCATCAGCGGTTTATCCGAATCGATAACAAAACTGCACAATTTAAATTTCGGCCCTTCAGCCTTGATTTTTGCCAGTGCGGTTTTACCAATAAAATCATCCTTTCCAAGAGCCACGCAGAATCCAAGACCAGCATCAAACGGGTTATATTCAGGAGTAAGCTCAGTGCTCCAGTCGGCATATCCTTTTTCCAGGCGGGTAGAGGCTATGGTGCGGTATCCCGCATTTGCTATGCCCAGGTCCTGGCCGGCCTCCCACAGGGTTTCGTATACATGGCCGGCAAACTCTGTAGGGATATACAGCTCATAACCAAGTTCTCCAACATAGGTCACACGAAAAGAGAGAACAGGTGCATATCCCACAGTAAATGATTTACATGTGCCAAAAGGAAAGCTGGTGTTGCTCAGGTCATCTTTAGTCGTTTTCTCTAAAAGCTCCCTCGACTTTGGACCGGCAACATTGATAACCGCATAAGCTGAAGTCACCTCTTTCAAAAACAGTGTGGAGTCATCCGGCATATGGTTTTCAAGCCACCATAATACCCGCTGACCAAAGGCAGTACCGACAACAATAAGAAATTTCTCTTCCGTCAGTCGGCCAACAGTCATATCACATTCTATGGTGCCACGCTCATTACACATCTGGGTATAGATCACCTTACCGACAGGCTGATCTATCTGGTTGGCACAGAGCCTGTTCAAAAACTTCAGAGCGCCCGACCCCTCCACTTCAAATTTACAAAAGGAGGTCTGATCAATAAGTACCACGTTTTCACGTACATTTTTATGTTCTGCAGCTACATGTTCAAACCAGTTCGGAGTCTCGAAGGTAATATCGTCTTTTGCTTCAACGTTTTCCGGAGCGAACCAGTTTGCCCGTTCCCAACCATACTTTGCCCCGTAGACTGCACCTTTCTCCTTGAGTTGATAGTAGAGAGGACTGCGCCTTACCCCCCGGGCGGAATCGTGTTCTTCATGGGGCCAGTGAATGGTATAATGTTTGCCGTATATCTCTCTGGTTCTTTCCACATTAT
>JAOZUK010000895.1 GCA_029938715.1 Bacteroidales bacterium
TCGATCCATTTTTTAATGGACCAAAAATTCAGGATTGTAATGATGCGAGAAGGTGTGGAATTCAATTCAGCCTCTTGTGCCGCTTCATTAAGCTCTTTTACATGTACAATTTTTGACTTTTCAGGAACAGCATCGAAGAGAAACAATTCAAGCTTTGCAAACTCCTTTAATATTTTAACAGCATTCCCCTCTTTGTGACCTGGTCGCAGGGATACGGACAGGTCTTTTGTATCAGCCAGAATTTTTTCATCACGCATGATGTAAATACATCTGATCACGTCTTTTTGTGGAATTCCAAGATGATCCGAGATATAATCGACCCTTGACTCCGCCACTTCTTCAGAGGGGTTCGCTCTGCTTTTCGAAGCTATCAGTTTTTTGATTATTCTGATTGATTGCGTTTTCTGCTTCTCGTTGAATCTGGCAGAGTTATTAATTTTCTCTATGGCTTCTTCTGCATTTTCGGTCAGTATACTGGTGGCAAAGATCCTGGGTGAATTATGTATCCGTTTCAGGTAGCCTGCCTCTTCGAGGGCTGAAATGGAAGTGGTTACTCTCGTTTCAAGATCATCTACCTGATCATTCCATCCGGCTTTACGGGCTATCTCCAAAGCCGAATTGGACATGGACTCTCTGAATCGGGTAAGTTCCTTTATAGCTTTCCAAACCTCCTGAATCTGATGAATATCAATTTTCGTTTGGTTTAACAGAATGAAGTGTTTCCCCAGGTCGTCTTCATTATATAAGACGTAACATTCTGCAGATATAGTTTCCTTCCTTCCGGCCCTTCCAGCCTCCTGCACATAATTTTCAAGTGAGTCTGAAATATCAAAGTGGACTACCCTTTCTACATTGTCTTTATCTACTCCCATGCCAAATGCTGAAGTAGCCACCATGATGTCTGTCTCTCCGCTCATAAAAGCATTCTGGTTCTCCGTTTTTAGTTTAGAGTCCATCTTGCCATGAAACGGTTTTGCAGCATACCCGTCCTGAGTGAGTTTCTCGGCAACAAGTTTCGCTTTTCTAGTCCTGGAGACATATACAATAGTAGGACAGGGCTTTGAATCAATCAAATCGCGCAATCTGTT
>JAOZUK010000334.1 GCA_029938715.1 Bacteroidales bacterium
AGAGTTCATATAAAAGCCCATACGGACTTATCGAAAGTAACTGGCAAAAGAAGGACGATGTGATTACGATGGATATTGCTATCCCTCCTAATACTACAGCCACCATTTATGTGCCTGGCAAAAATGTCACAGAAGGTGGTAGAACTGCCGAAAATGCAGAAGGAGTTCATTTTTATAAATATGAGAACGGATATAATATATTCATGGTGGAATCGGGAAAATACAATTTTAATAGTTCGTCTATAAAGTCCGTTTTCGAAAGGTAGCAATGCAGTTAAACAACGATCATAATGTTGAAGTTAGGGATTTAAAACCCAATCAGATGAAACAACTCATATCCATTTCTTTAGGCGGCTTCCTGCTTCTGCTCACATCCTGTACCAATACTGGTGACAAAGCTTTGTATGAAAATTGGCTTAATCCACCACTTGAGTACAGGATGAACAGGAATCTCCACAACTTTCCTCTTGATGCTTTGGGCCAGGATTCTCTTATCCAGGTGACTCTTGACAATGGATGGGGTGGTTTTGCCCTGAACGTACCATTTCAGCACTACCTTAGCGATGAGGGAATGAAAGCCACCAAACGCTTTTGTGAAGAGGCCAAAGCTCTGGGTATGGATCTATGGTTGTACGATGAAGAGGGTTATCCTTCCGGCAATGCCGGAGACCTGGTTATCAAAGAAGATTCTTCCTGGGAGTCAATGGCTTTATACCTGAAAGATTCTATAGTCAATGGAGGGGATATCGCATTCCTTATGCCCCCCGGAATACCGGAGATGATTGTGGCTTTCCCTGTGAAAGAGGGAATTCCGGATTATAACCATCCAAAAAACCTGATGGATCTCTATGATGGATCCTGGCTGGAGTGGAAAGCTCCACCTGGTGAATGGAATATTTTTGCCGTAACCAAATATCGCCTTTACGAAGGATTTCAGGCATCTATCAAGGGAGGTGCCAAAGTCGGAGCCAATTACCCCTCACTGATGATGCGGGAGGTAACCGATGCATTCATCCGTATCACCCACGAAAAATATGCAGATTACATGGGTGAGGACCTGGGAAAATATTTCACCTCCACCTTTACTGATGAGCCTTCCTCCATGGCTGTTCAATTTCATACCTATGCCTACAATCATGCGGTGGTCCCCTGGCAGGAGGTCCTTTCTGAAGAGATGGATCAACGATACGGGTACCGGCCCGAGGAGAAACTTGTGGAACTCTATTTTGATGATGGTCCCCAGGGACAGAAGGTCCGTTACCAGTTCTTCCATACTGTGGGAGACCTGATGACCAGGAATTACTTTACCCCCATTAAAGAGTGGTGTGAAGCCCATCAGTTTCAGTCGGGTGGACACTTGCTTCTTGAGGAAACCATGATTGCCCATGTACCACTCTATGGCAACATTATGCAATGTTTCAGGGCCATGCATGCTCCGGGAATTGATATTCTGAGTTGTTTCCCCGAACAGATGCCGGTTCACTCTCCGAAATTGGCATCCAGTACTGCCGAATTGATGGGGCATACCCGTGTGATGGCTGAACCTTGTCCCGTGGCAGACCGGGCAGTTTTGGATGGTAAAGAGACCCCCGCTGAATCGGTAAGAGGACACTTAAATATGCTCTTGCAAGGAGGGATAACCGATTTCAATTGTTACCTGCAGTTAAGTAATTCTGACCAGGCCGAGAAGAATGAGTTCAATACCTATGTGGGGCGCATCAATATGTTGCTTCAGGGTGGATATACGGCATCAGAAATTGGAATTGTTTATCCCATCGAATCCCTCTGGACAAAGTTCAAGCCCCGGTATCACAAAGTGGAGGGTTGGACCAAAGTGGGAGGGGCCACAGAGGAAGCAAACCAGATCAATCAGTCCTTCATCGATGTATCCCGCTTTATGTTTGACCATCGCTGGGAATACACCCATCTGGACGCACAGGCTCTAATAGATGGGGTGGCCGAGAAAGGTTCACTAAATATTAATCCCTTTCAATTTAAGGTGATTGTGCTTCCATCGGTTAATACCCTGCTAAAAGCTGCTTGGAGCAACCTGCAGAAGTATGCTGAAATGGGTGGGAAGATTATCTTCCTGGAAGAGGCGCCGCTGAATTCGGATGTAAATTTTCCCGACAGTGAAGTTGAGAGCGCTTTTACTCAGCTCTACTCTCAGAATGAAAATGTGGTATTTATGAGGGAGTGGTCATCTGAAGAATTGGATGATCAGCTCAACAACTGGTTGGAAAAGGCCATCGTCCTTGAGGATGAATCCCTGAATGTGGGACTGGCGCATAAGAAGATCGATGGAAAGGATGTCTTTTTTGTTCTCAATGATTCACAGGAGGAGATCCGAACCCATATGACATTTAATACCCGGGGAAAAATGGAAGAATGGGATCCGGATACCGGTGAGATCAGCTCATTTTCCAACGGGAACCAGGTTGTGCTAAAACCTTATCATGGCAAAATATATATCACTGAATAAAACTCTTTTGCTCAAAGATAAAACCTGGATTCAAATTTTTCGTAAGAGGAGCAATACCCAACAATCATTCAATATGAGAAATAATAGGTTCTTCCTAAATGCCATCTTAATCATTTTAATAATGGCCACATCCTGCAGTGAAAAAGTTCAAATCACACCCATGCCGGAATTGTTGCTGGATGGTGAAATTGCCAGCGAGGTACTTGATACCCTCTTTAATCTAAATGGAGCCACATTACAGAGTGGACTAAGCGGAGAATGGGAAGTTATTAGTCACACAGATGCGTATAGCCTGGCAGATCCTACAGATCCCAACTGTGAATTTGGGGGTGAGTTGTTTGGTGAATATCAATTGAAATGGATCGTAACCAATGGGGAAGAAGATAAGGAGGCTAGCATTGCTTTTAAGATTGGGGGATTTACCGATTCAAGGGATGATGAACAGTACCGGGTGATTCAGATAGGAGATCAGATCTGGATGCAACAGAACTTAAGAACAGTTTACTATCAGAACGGGGATGTAATTAAGGATGGGACAGGAATAGGCAGTGTGGTAGAAGAGGATCAACCCCAATACCAATATGCATATGATGATGATCCTAACAACATTTCCATCTATGGCAGGCTATATACTGGTTATGTTGCCAGTGATTCGCGCGGTATCGCACCGGAGGGCTGGCACCTCCCAAGCAACTCCGAATGGATAACTCTGATCGAATACCTTGGAGGTAGCGAAGTGGCCGGGGGGAAAATGAAAGAAGAAGGTCTCGAGCATTGGCCACATAAAAATGTGGGAGCAAGCAATGAAAGTGGTTTCACTGCATTGGGGTGTGGTTTCAGGGCCGATGGGGACTATTTTGTCAATATTGGTGGAAGAGTGGGCTGGTGGATTCCTTCTTCGGACCCAGCTGCCACAGAAGCTTCAATATGGTATTTGGGCAATGGCTTTGCAGATATTTTCAAAAGCAGTAACATTCAGAAAGTCGGGATGTCTGTAAGGTGTATCCGAAACTAAGGATTAAAGCGCAATCCCATAAGTTAGCTTCACAATGAGTTGATTTTGATCCTGCTGTTTTGTGCGGCTTTCTACGAGGGATCTCTTAACTGTTAATAATGAGGATACTAAGGTGTGAAAAGTTGCAGATTAGGGTGTCTCAGGTTAGTCCCGGGCTATTTTGCAGAGTATACCTTTATCGACCATGTTTACAAGTATCCTGGCCAGATGGAAACGGTTGGTCTCCTGAAATTCCCTCACCACATCCTGAATTGTAAAACCAAACGTGTTTCTGCCTGAAAACTGCTCTAACTTTTCAGCGATTCCGCTTCGCTTCATTTTCTGATGTCTATTATTTTTGATTCAAGAAT
>JAOZUK010000896.1 GCA_029938715.1 Bacteroidales bacterium
GCCATCCTGGGAGTGAACGATGCATTTACAGGAAAAGTAGAGCAACAGAGAGCCCAACTTCGCCCGGGGTTTGTCCTGGGAAGCGATAGACGTATCCTGGAGTGGGACAGGCCGTATCAGGAGCATGAACCCGGTCACCGCCACATGTCACACCTCTATGGCTTTCATCCCGGAACATCAGTTTCAAAAGATCAGACCCCTGAAATTTTCGAAGCGGTACGGCTTACCCTGGATTACCGGCTTGCCAACGGGGGTGCCGGAACCGGATGGAGCCGGGCCTGGTTGATCAATTGCAGTGCCAGGTTGTCGGATGGGGAGATGGCCCATAAACACATCCAATTGCTGTTTAAAAAATCCATGTACAACAACCTGTTCGATGGCCATCCTCCTTTTCAGATTGATGGAAATTTTGGTTATACAGCCGGTCTGTCGGAGATGCTTTTACAGTCCCATCTGCGGGATGAACAGGGGAATTATTACCAGGATATTCTACCAGCCCTTCCATCTGCGTACAAGAGTGGTATGATTAATGGATTAAAAGGAAGAGGAGCTTTTGAAGTATCCATGGAATGGAACCAGGGAGAATTATCATCCTTGAAAATAAAATCTCTTAAAGGCAATATGCTGAATGTAAGGTATATGGGGAAAGTGATCACAAGCGAAACCCGTGCAGGAGAAAGCTATTCCTTTACTTCCCTTGACTTTAATTAATCTCCAACCCCGCCTTTACGCTCCCGTATTTATAATTAATTAAGCTTCTCTTAATCATCGGATGCTATTTTAAGCAGATTATTCCTTAAAAAGCAGATCGATGGTAAAGTTTGTAAAAAGCAGCATCATACTCTGTGGTTTTCTGTTTATGTTCATGGTTGTTCCCAGCTGCAATAAGCAGCATGAGTCTGCTGATCAACCGGTGGATTATATTGACCCAATGATTGGTTCAGGAGGACACGGACACGTTTTTGTGGGGGCAAATGTCCCCTTTGGTGCGGTTCAGGTGGGACCAAACAACATATACAAAGGTTGGGACTGGTGCTCTGGCTACCACCATTCCGATAGCTTGATTATTGGATTCTCACA
>JAOZUK010000897.1 GCA_029938715.1 Bacteroidales bacterium
GGAGATATAAATGGATCCAATGGTAGTGAAGTATTTAGGGTTGGCGGCCATCACCTACGGAACGCAGGCATTTCTTGCCATTGCACAGATACTGCTTTGTGTGTATCTGCTTGCAAGCGGGATGGTGCACCTCTCTTCTAAAGAGAGTGTAGGCAAATGGGCCGGTCGTTTTGGTTTGGTTGTTAATCAAGAGATCAGACAAAAACCGTGGATGAGTTGGTTAATGATCGCTACAGGGATCGCCTTCATCCTTCCATTATTTGGCTTGTCCTATTGGATTGCTGTGATAGCCTGCGTCATTGCAATCTATTGCATTATTACCATGACAACCGGACTCGTTGATTCCAAAAAGAGACGAACCGGGAACATGATGCGCAAGGGTCTGGCGTTGAGCGCTGTCCTGATTTTCGGTTTCACCCTCTGGGAAGGACGGGATCTGGTGTATGTTGGATTTGATGTCAATTATAAGGCAATCTACTGGAGGAATCTGGAAGTAAGTGGCTGGCAGCAGGAACATAATCCGAATGTGCCAAAGGTTGGTGAGATGGCACCGGATTTTGAATTGTCGGATTATACAGGAAGCAAAACGGTTCGCTTGTCAGATTTCAGGGGTGAAAAGCCGGTGGTCCTGCTCTTTGGGAGTTTCACCTGACCTCCCTTTTCTGAGGGAACCGTGCGTTTTCTGCCTGTGTATAAAAAATATCGTGATGATGTTGAATTTATGATGATTTATGTCCGTGAAGCTCATCCAACTGATAAGTGGTGGCTGGCTGAAACCAAGTTCATGCGATTTATCTCTGTTCTTTCAAATGATCATCCTTCATACGATACAAAGGAACCCGAAACCATTGAAGAACGACGTGGTGTTGCGACGGCATGTAGGGCAAAACTGTTAGAAGATATGCCGGTTTACGTTGATAAAATGGACAATAAGGTTGATCAAACCTATGTAGCCTGGCCGACCCGCATATACTTTCTTGATAAAGAAGGTCGTGTGAAATATGACAGTGGATTGGGACCGTATGGTTTTTCTCCCAGTGAACTTGATCAAGAAATTGCCGCTTATCTTGAGACAAATAA
>JAOZUK010000898.1 GCA_029938715.1 Bacteroidales bacterium
GTTAAGTTCGTAATCTGCTTCAGGCTTTCTTAATCTAAATTAATCCGGATAATTGCTCTGGTAATTGCTGACGCAGAACCCCTGTTAATCCACACAAAACAAAAAATAAACAGAACGGCAATTGTTAGTCTCCGATAATCTCATTCAGACCAACAAGAATTGAAGTAAGTTCCTCGGGAGATATTCTTGTGATTTTCTTACCAATACGCCGGACCGACAGAGTCCTGATCTGGCTGATCTTGATCCATGACTTCTTCGGGAGCGATGTATCTGATAATTCATATGTCAGAGGAAATCCAGCCCTGGGTTCTACGCTGGTAAGGGCAACAGCGATCACTGTTCCAGAGCGGTCATTGAAAACATCATTACTGAGAACCAATACAGGCCTTTTCCCTGATTGTTCATGCCCGATTGTAGGATTCAGATCAGCCCAGAGAATATCACCTCTTAGTATTCCGGCCATGATCCAAGCTCACTATTCATACCTTCCTCAGTTATAACTATTTCCTCTTCAGGATTCAGCTTGGCACATTCCCGTGCAAGACGGTTACTGTACCTCTTCTTAAGCATTTCACTAACTGCATTTTGTATGGCTCTACTTCTACTGGGAAATTCCGCCTTTGAAACAAGATCATCAAGTTGATGAAGTAGCTTCTCATTCATACTGATAGCTATTTTTGCGGTACTCATGCAAATCACCCCCGGTAGTACCATTCGTCATACCGCTCGTATTGTCAAGGGTAAACAACAATCGTTCAGCGGGTACTCTATCGCCAACTGTGAGGATAATTATCTAGTAGAGCTTGAATTCCGAACAAAGAATGAAACTGGAACCCCCGCTAACTTATGTATCAAGGCAAATCCAGAATGATATTCCAGCAAACCCTTGTGATTAATAAAATTGGGCATTATCATCCTATGGTAAACAGAAAAAGACACAAGACGACAAAAAACTGAACAAACAAATGCAACAGAACAGCGGCTCAATCTGCAATAAACTGGTTATCGCTGTCTGCTGATTTGAAGCGTTAGTGCGCCAAGCTCAGCTTGGTGCTTCTTATAGAGTGAGCTACTCATTT
>JAOZUK010000109.1 GCA_029938715.1 Bacteroidales bacterium
GCCAGGTCTGGATGGCAATTGTTGTGAGTTGGTATGTACGGTTCCCGTTGGTACGGAGATCACCTTCTTTAAAAAATTTGATCCAGACACCCAATGGCAAAGTATCCGGATTTAATAAAACAACTTGACCTTCATTCAGGACTCAAAATGGTTGAGTTTCGTTGCGTATACGCATTATATATGGGTATGTTACCCGAAAGTAAAGAAATATAACGCGTAGAAAGAGTCCCTAATTGTGGAAAAAGGTATGTAAAACCTCCAGTGAACGAATATCTCCCATTCCTTCAACATGGAATTTGAAATAACGAACCAGGTTGTTGAGCATGGTCTTTCGATGGGACCCGTTGAATTCAGTTTCTTTAATCGGCTGGAAATCAAGAGCCATATAGCTATTCCAGAGTCTACTGTCCGCTTCGTTCAACTGAACCTCAGGATCGTCAATGTGTGATTTGTAGCGCCCACTGGCCAGATTGAAAAAAATACCCCCGTCCCCATAATTATTCTGAGGATAGAATCCCAGGTGCTTTGATAGCTGGAACATAAAAAGAATATGGAAGTCAGGAGAGGACTCTTCCAGCGCGTCAAGGTACTGGATGGTATTGATCAGGAAGTGGGCCTGCATGGGATTTGATTCCTCCTCTTTTACCACCCTGTACAGCACTTCAGCCATAAAGATGGCTTGTGTGCTTTTGGTTATATCGAATGGCATGGAGTTTAACGGCATGGCCCTGTTCACTTCCTTAACCAGCTGAATCCCTGCTGAATTCTTATGATATACCTCAAAATCAAGAATAAAAAGTGGTTGAAAGAGATTTGAGCGATTCTGCTTTCTGGATTTTCGAACCCCTTTGACCATATAGGTTTGCCGGCCAGACTGTTCGGTATAGCAATGAACCACCAGGCTCGATTCTCCATACCGGGTGGTATGTAAAACAATTCCCCTGGTCTTGCGCATCATAATTAGTGAATGAAGAGCACTTTGGTTACGTGAGCAATCGCTCCATCGGCTGAGGAGAGATAGATCATATAGACACCGGTGGCTACCCGCTCTCCCCTGAAGTTGGTTCCATCCCAGAGAGCCTGTCCTCCGAGAGATTCTGTTTCATAAACCAGGTTGCCACTCATATCAGTAATCTTTACAGTGGTGTTCTCCACCAGGCCTTTAATAGCTACTGGCCCGTCATAGGTCTCCCTCACAGGATTGGGATATACAACTACCTGATCATACTGTGTACTCCCCTCGAGTGCATCACCCCTGTAGGAAATAATTCCCTTATCTGTACCGAAAAAAACTTCACCTGAAACACCATCCACACAAATATCGGCAATGCTGTTGGATAGCAATGGACTGTTTGTAGCATTGAATTGCTCAATCTCTTCCAGGCCGTCTTCTGAGACCAGGTACACACCTCCGGAGGCAGTACCAAGCCATTTCCGGTTGGCACCATCCACTTCAATAGCAGTAACCACCTGTGTTCCCAGCAACGGATCGGCAAGACCGCTGCCATCATTACGGGGGATAAGTATCTCCTGGGCATACACCGATCCCTCAGTGAAAAGCCTGTATGGACTGTAAATCACATAGACCCCCTGGTTGGTCCCCAGCCATAAATTTCCACTGCGGTCTTCTGCAAATGCCCGCACATCATTGGTAATCACTTTACCGTACTTATCCACTACACTCACCTTCTTGTACTCATCATCAGAGGTATCATCGATGGTATAATTAATGTTCATAGCAAACAATCCGTTGGACTTGGGAACAATTGCCCAGATATCGCCCGAGCGGGTAACCAGGATACTTCCTAGGGCTGTGTAGCCGGTAATCAGGTTATCGACCTTATAGCTTTTCCAGGTACCATCGGCCTTTCTCACTGAGATAGGTTCAGACACCCCTGTATTGGTCATCCACAAATTCCCTACCGGATCGAGTGCAACACCACCAATCCTTACGAAATTGCCTCCTTGGATAATGGTCTGTAGTGTGCTGTTGGCTTCGGTATAACGAATAACTTCTTCACCCTTGTACTCAAGGAGTCCATATCCCCACGACCCGGCAAATACATGATGGGGATCGGCCGGATCAATGGCCAGGGAAACTAGATCACGGGCTTCCGGAAAGAGTTGAGAATTCCACTGTTCACTGCTGAAGGTCTCCAAAAAAGCTTTCATGTAGAGATTAGCCCAGGAACCAGAAACACCCCCCTGGACACTGTGAAGTACATTCCCCGATGCTTCCATATCATACACTGAGGTTGTATTGGGCCCATTGGGTATAATGGACCATGTGTTGCCTTCCTGATTCGTAATCAGTCCATCCCCGTAATCTGCCAACCAAAGTGAACCATAATCATCCAGGGAAGCTGAAAGTGGTTTAGCACTAAGCAATTCCTTAATTACCAGTCCACCTTCATTAATCAGGTGAACTCCCTTGTTATCCACTAGTGAAAGATAGTCTCCCTGGTCAAGTAGTTCGTGACATATCTTTCCTGTAAAATAAGAATAGATGCTCCACCCACTACCATTGTTGTAGTAAATCAGATCTTGCTCACCAGCTGGATCTGCATAAGAGGTATAGATCACATCATTGAAGAAAGCAATGGTGCTGAATGCGCCCCCGGCATTCGGGATATCCGTTATGGTCTCCCAAGCGTTAAAATCAACCAGAAAGGGATCGGAAATCAGGCCCTTTCGGATCCCCTTATCGGTAGCTGCATAAAGATAGGTTCCATCGGAAGTTACCTGGTTTACCTTTAGCGCTTCCCCATTGTCCCCGATATAGTAAGTTTCACTGATCTCGTCCTTCTCAAGGTTCAGCAAAACAATTCCGAACCCGGTCGAGAGATAGGCATCCTGCCCAAGGTAATAGATGTCATAGATGTACTTATCGCCCGGGATCTGTTTTTTCATGATATCAGGCAGATTCACAATCACATTATCTCTGATCAGGTCAATGTTAGAATTTTGGTATGCCATGATAAGGGTCTCCAGATCACCGCTCCACCTCATGGCTGCCACCCCATTGTCCGATAACCCGTCAATTTTGGAAATCTTAACGACCGAATTATCTTCCAGATTATAGTAGAAGAGTCCGCCCGTGGTAGAGCAGAATACCTGGTTATCAGTAGCTTCGGTAAGGTTACAGTATTTATAAGGCAGGTGTGTCCTCCACTGTCCCAGCGTAATTTGTCCCTGGAGCGATGTCGCCAGCCAGAAGCTCAAACCAAATATCACCAATAGTACCCTAATCTGCATATAACACTATTTCTTTAAATACGGATTTTTACTCCACATATTACATTCCTGTCAGAAATTCTGTTAGTTGCTGGACGGCCTTTGCGCGATGACTGATTTGGTTTTTTAATTCAAGATCCATTTCTGCGAAAGTTTTATGGTAACCAGCCGGTCGAAATACCGGATCATAACCAAATCCTTCAGCACCGGAAGAATCCAGGGTAATCTCTCCCTTCACGATTCCTTCAAACTGGCATTCAACCCCATTCAATATCAGCGCAATCACAGTTCTGAACCTGGCCTCCCTTTCGGTTACCCCCTCCAATTCCATGAGTAGTTTCCTGATGTTCCCTTCTGCAGGTTTCATATCCGGAAAGGTAATCTCACCCATTCTTGAATACCTGGCAGAGTAAACTCCAGGAGCTCCATTGAGAGCGGATACTTCAAGCCCTGTGTCGTCTGCGAAACAACTTTTGCCTGTCCTGTTGTAGATATACCATGCCTTCTGTGAAGCATTCTCCTCAAGGGTCGCATGATCCTCGGGAATTTCTTCGGAGATATTCAGGTCTTTCAATCCCAGCAATTGAAAATTTTCTCCAAGCAAAGCACTTATCTCCTCCAGCTTATGCAGGTTATTTGTGGCAAATACTATTTCCATATTACATTCACATTTTATTAACAATCTTTCCAGAACCATAACCGCCACTGAAAAAGGCAAAGGATTGTAGGTTGCGCCGTCTATGGTTCCTCCAAGAATCAATATTAGTACAAACTCCATATAACTAAAATGGCCGCAAAAATATGCGGCCATTAAATTATAAAATAATATGGATGCTATGCACCTCCAGCTGCTCTGAATCCACTTGCAAGTTTTGCCGGCCTCGGATTCATACACATAACAGGAAGGTTCTCGGGGTTGGCAATGATGTATTGTTCAGGAGCACCTAACAAATAGTCTATCCAACGAATATCACGTGTAGCCATCACCAGAATAAAATCAGCTTTATGCTCCTTTGCAAAACTTACAATCTCTTTCTTAAAACTCTGCGTTCCCGGAGTGGTAACTATCTCATAGTTTACATCATGTCCCTTTAAAAAGGTCTCCACATATCTTATATTTGAAAGCATTTTCCTTCTGAAGCCCTTATCCCTGGTAGCCGATTTCAGAATAATGAACTTTGCTCCAAAATTCCTTGCCAGGTAATAGATCCAGTTTGCCTTTTCCTTGTTTTCGCGCTTAAAGTCTATGGGCAAAAGGATGGTGTCAATCTTCTCTTTGGCGGGTTTGTCCTGAACAACCAGAAACGGGATTCGGGACGAAACCACTACTTTCAGTGCTTTACTGCCAAATAATTTCTGAGCGCCCTTCATTCCATGGGTTCCCATGATGATCATTTCTGCTTTCTTCTCTTTGGCTACTTCCCCGATGGCATTAAAGATGCTTCCCGCAACAGCCTCAGTATGTGGCTTTCTCCCATACTCATTACTTAACTTTTCCGCCGAAGCCTCCAGCTTACCCTTTATAGATTCAATATCCTTTGAATCGGATACCACATGCAGAAGGAGAATCTCCCGGTTCACATCCTTGGACATATTAACAGCATGCTGAAAAGCGTTCTCAGCAACCTCTGAAAAGTCCCATGGTACAATTATTGGCCTTTCTATCTTTTCCATAACTATCCTATAGTTTGGTTATCAATAAAGGGTAAATAAATTTTCTATATTTGGTTATGTCTTACGAAGGCAGCTCATACAGAGTTACACAAGTTATGAATTTATTCTTCAAGTCATATAGGATTTGCTTGATTATTTTTCTGTTCATAACCGTTGAATCCTGCTTCATCTGTGGAGTTGCGCAGTCTCGTAACCTCCATTTCACCCCATGGATCCAGGAAATAAATCTTTCTTCCTTATATAAGGATATCCCCAATGTTTCTTTTTACCAGGATCGGGATGGCACCCTGCTTATTGGAAAAGACAATGGCCTCTGCATTCTAAAGGGAGAAAAAATAGATCACCTGGCTTTAAATGGTCCGGTATTTGTAACCGGCGATGAATCAGATACCCTCTACTACGCAGCTAAAAATGATGTAGGTTATCTGATCAGGGAAAATGGACTGGATTATCATATGCTTTCCCGTAAGCACCTGATCCCGGCATCACAGCGGAGATTCAGCCCATCTGCAATTGTCAGATTTAATAAGAACTTGTTTATATGCTCCGATAAGGGTGTCTATGAACTGTCAGACGGAAGAATCAGATTTACTCCTTTGCTGGTTGATTTAGATCAGTTCCATATTTTTGAAGACAGCCTGTACCTATCTGTAAAGGATGGAACAATTCTCAAATGGACCGGGAGAGAGTTCCTCCAGGTGTCCAACAATCGAATGGAAAGAATGCCGGATCATCCTTTACCCACAGGAAATTTAGCGCCAGGCAGTTTGCTGACCTATAATAAAGAGAAGGGTGAGATCTGGATCCTGTCACCCCACTCCCTATACATGATCAATTACCCGTCGCCATTGCGTATCCTTGAAACCGATCCGCTGGAAACAGGCCTCATTTTATCCAGTCTTATAACGGCTCAGGGAATTATTCTTGGGACCAGTCAGGGAGTTTTCATGCTGAAACAGCCAGGCAGGGAGAGTGAAAGCTGGGAGTTACAACGCCTGAATCCAGGACATAGGGAGCCGGTTCATCTACTCTCATCCACAGCAAACCAGGCTTTTGCAGCCGGCCGTGGCCATCTGTATCTCCTGGGGACCGATCGGGCTGAAATCATCGGGGAAGGTAATTTTACCGGCTTACATGCCTATGATGAGTTTACGGTGGTCGCCTCGGGAAACAATGGAATAACCCTTTTTCGTCGGAACAACCAGGGCTGGACCTCACTGTTAACAGATCCTTCTCTGACTAATGCCTACTCTTTTGTGAGCCATGGAGATAAACTCTTTTTCCTTTGCAAGAACAGGGTGTACAGGTTATCCCGGAATATGGAAAGTGCTATTCCCCTTATGTTTCACCCCGATGTGCTGCTTGAGAAGTTTACCAGCACTGAGCGGGAGCTTCTGCTTATAGGAATCAACAAGGTTTACAGGTATGAAGAGGACGAAAATACATTTTTACCTATGTCAGACCCCGACATTGAACCGGAAAATGAACTTGATGCTTACCCGGTTCTTAATGAACTTGGGGAGATTATTGACCTTGATTTTCGGGACAGCGTACTGGTTATCACAGGAGAAAGCAGAGTATCCCTGTTTGATCTTCGAAAGTTGAATGCCATTGATTACATGGCTTCGGTGAGTGTAGAATTGCTGTCCCAGAATGGAAGCTCGATTTCACTCCACCTTACGGGCCTGGACTTCCAGAATAATCCTGATCCCTTATTCAGATACAGAATGGCTCCCTATGAGAATGGGTGGAGTGCATGGCAACATGGCAGGGATCTTACTTTTAAAGAGCTTAAAGCCGGGGAATACAAAATAGAGGCTGTTGGACTCGACCTGTTTGGAAGGATGACAGAAACTGCGCAATTGACCTTTAAAATCAAATCTCCATTCTATATTTCGTGGTATGCTTATATAGTTTACGGACTTCTCTTTCTTATCCTGTTATTCCTGCTCCGAAAATGGCAAATGCTCAGCTACCAGAGAGCCGAATCAAGGATTTCTCAGCGCATTCAATCAAAGATAGCGGAGGTGACCAAAGAGAAAGAGAAATCGGACAAACTGGTTGCAGATATTTTACCCGAAAAAACGGCCACCCAGCTGAAAGAAAAGGGGAAATCCAAATGGGACAAGTACGAAAGAACCACAGTTCTATTCTCAGATATACAAGGATTTACAAAGATTGCCGAGGAGATGAATCCTGAATTACTGATCGACGAACTTGATAAATTCTTCTTCCATTTCGATTCAGTGGTTGAAAAGTATAACATTGAAAAGATAAAGACCATCGGAGACGCCTATATGGCAGCAGGCGGAATACCGAAAAAGAACAGTACAAACCCGGTTGAGGTGGTACTTGCAGCCCTTGAAATGCAATCCTATATGCAGCATCTGAAATCGGCAAAAACTGACATTTGGGATCTTCGAATTGGAATCCATACCGGTCCGGTTATAGCAGGGGTGGTGGGTCATAAAAAGCTCTCCTACGACATCTGGGGCGATACTGTCAATACAGCCTCCAGGATGGAATCCTCTGGCATGGCCGGGAGGGTGAATATATCCGGGATTACCTATGGAATGGTAAAGGACTATTTTATCTGCGAATACAGGGGGAAGCTCCCCGTAAAATACAAGGGAAATGTAGATATGTATTTTGTGAACGGATTACGTCCGGAGCTATCGGTCGACCTGAAAGAGATTCCTAATAAACGTTTTTTTACAAAACTGCAGCTCATGCGATTGACAGATCTTGAAGAGCTGGTATTTGAATCTGTATTGAAAAATCCACCAGATTATCTCCACTATCATACAATTGAAAATGCACAGAAAGTCTACAACCAGGCTTTCCTCCTCTGCAGGGCCGAAGAGGTTGATCAGGATGATCGCCTGCTAATCAGGACCGCAGCATTATTTCTCTTTACAGGACTTATGCAAGCCTATAACAATTATGAAAACAGGTCTGCAGTTATTTGCCGGGAGATCCTTCCCGATTTCCAATACTCCGAGAAACAGATTGATCAGATTTGTAACCTGATTCTTGCCACAAAATTATCCTTCGATCCACAAAACCACCTTGAAAAGATCCTGATTGATGCAAAAATGGATTATATAGGTCGACCCAGCTATTCGAACCAGATCAAGCTCCTCTACCAGGAGCTAAAAGAGGCCGGTTTTAAAATCAATGGCCAGCAATTTAAGAAACAGCAACTTGAGCTGCTTTATGAATTCAAATTCTTTACCCTGGCAGCCCAGCGCCTGAGGGAGGTTAAGGGCAAAGAACAAATGGGCAATATTGAACAGGAAAGGTGGATATAAAACATCATTTTAAAACATCATTTCATTATTGTTGCTGAGGATTGGATTGCTTACTTTTGATCACTTATTTATCCTCAACCTGCTATACCATGGATCTTGATTGGAAAAACTTAGGCTTCAAAATCATAAAAACGGACTTTAATGTAAGGTCTGTATTCAAGGATGGAAAATGGGGTGACCTGGAAGTCTCTTCTGAAGAGTATTTTCCCATTCATATTGGGGCCACCTGCCTGCATTACGGACAGGAATCATTCGAAGGCCTGAAAGCATTTACAGGAGCCGATGGCCAGATCAGGCTGTTCCGTCATGGAGAAAATGCCAAACGGATGATTCGATCAGCCAGGGGGATACTTATGGCAGAAGTTCCGGAAGAACTATTTATGGATGCGGTTGAAAAGGTCATTCTCTTAAACAAAAAGTACGTTCCGCCATACGGAACAGGCGCCTCTCTTTACATCCGGCCCCTTCTGATCGGCACCGGTCCGGAAGTGGGTGTACGTCCGGCTAAAGAATATACTTTCCTGGTGTTTGTAATGCCAGTTGGGCCTTACTTTAAAGCGGGCTTCAAACCTGTGGAGATGCTGATTGTCAGAGATCATGACCGTGCAGCACCATTGGGGACAGGGCATTTGAAAGTGGGAGGTAACTATGCAGCCAGCATGAGCTCCATTGCGGAAGCACATAAAAAGGGCTTTGCCACCTCCATGTACCTCGATGCCAGGGAAAAAAAGTACATTGATGAATGCGGTCCCGCCAATTTTTTTGGGATCAAGAATAATACGTTTATCACTCCAAAATCACCATCAATCCTACCCTCTATTACAAACCAGAGCCTCCAGGTAATTGCCAGGAACATGGGTATGAAGGTTGAAATCAGACCTGTCCCCGTTGAAGAGCTTGCAGAATTTGAAGAGGTGGGTGCCTGTGGGACGGCAGCAGTAATCACACCCTTCAGCAAAGTTGTTGACGAAGAGAAGGATATAAGCTACAGCTTCGGAGACCCTCAGACTCCGGGACCTGTGACCACCAGGCTATATGAAACCCTTGTGGGAATTCAAAATGGCGATTTAGAGGATTCATTCGGCTGGACCAAAATCCTCGATTAAATTCCTATCTTTGCGACAGCCATTTTTTTAGGCAATGTCAAAGAAGGAAAACAGGACATATTCCCGGAGGCTTCGCAGTTCGTATGTTACCTCAATCATCAGTATATCACTTGTTTTACTGTTGCTCGGATTGGTAGGTTTACTTCTGATTAATGGTAGTAATATCAAAAGGCAGGTGATGGAAAGCATCGGGTTCAATGTGATCCTGAAAGAAAATGTGAAGGAAGCTGACATCTATCAATTGCAGAAGATCCTGGATGCAAGGGACTATATTTTATCCACAGAGTACATTACCAAAGAGGAGGCTGCCCTTGAAACCGAACAGATACTTGGTGAAGATTTTATTCATTTCCTGGGTTACAATCCACTGCCCCCCTCCATCAGGGTGAGGTTACATCAACCCTGGGCCAATCCCGATTCAGTAATGATGATCGAACAGGAGCTGGAAAAGTATAACTCCATTGAGGAAGTGTACTACAAAAAGTCGCTGTTGTATGCCGTCTATGAAAACATCCGCCAGATAACCCTGATCATCCTGGGTTTCTCAGTCCTGCTCACGCTAATCTCAGTCACATTGATTAACAATACCATCAGGCTTTCGGTTTATTCTAAAAGATTTATAATCAATACGATGCAGCTTATTGGAGCCACCCGGAGAATCATCAGAAGGCCATTTTTACTTAGGGGAGCCGCCAGTGGTTTTACAGGAAGCCTGATTGCACTATCCCTCTTGTTTGGATTGGTATATCTACTTCAGGAAGAGTTTGAAGGTGTAATCTCATTTAAGGATTACGACCTGCTGGCTATCCTTGCGCTTGGGGTGATCCTGGCAGGTGTTGTGATTAATTTGATCTCCACCTTCTTTGCTGTCAACAAGTATTTAAATATTAAAACAGATAAGCTTTACTAAGATAGTCGCTATGAGTAAAAAAAGCACTGGTAAGGAAAACTTTGCACTGACCAAAGAAAATTACCTTCTTCTGGTTATTGGATTTGCAATTATCGTTCTGGGATTTATCCTTATGATTGGCGGTAAATCTGAAGATCCTAACATTTTTAATGAAGAAGAGATATTCAGTTTTCGCCGCATTACACTGGCGCCCATGGTGGTCCTCGGTGGATTTATTTTTGAGATTTGGGCCATCATGAAAAAACCCAGATCCAACGGTGATAAAGAATAAGACCCCGTATACCATATGACATGGATTGAAGCATTAATCCTTGGACTTGTCCAGGGACTCACAGAATTTCTGCCCGTCAGCAGCAGTGGCCATCTCGAAATTGGTAAAGTATTGCTTAATGTGGAGGTGAAAGAAGACCTCACCTTTACAGTGCTGGTCCACTTTGCAACTGTTTTAAGTACAATCACTGTTTTTTTCAAAGAAATCAAGGAGCTGTCAATAGGCCTATTTGCTTTCAAATGGAATGAGGAAACGAAATATGTTTCCAAAATCCTGCTCTCTATGATCCCGGTTTTATTTATTGGAATCATGTTCAGGGAAGAAGTTGAATCTCTGTTTTCTGGTAACCTGGTGCTTGTTGGAGGAGCCTTACTGGTAACTGCCGCACTGCTTATTTCCACTCAGCTTGTAAAGGCTGGTGAAAAAAAGATCCCTTTTCTGGATGCATTTGTGATTGGGATAGCTCAGGCCATTGCAACAGTTCCCGGAATCTCCAGATCGGGCGCTACCATTTCCACTGCCCTTCTATTAAAAAATGATCGCAGTGAAGCAGCCAGATTCTCATTCCTGATGGTGTTGTTACCCATTATTGGAGCCGCTTTTCTGGACATCCTCTCCTTCTCCTCGGAATCGGCAGGTGATCACATTGCCGTTGGCTCCCTTGTGGTGGGCTTCCTGGCAGCCTATGTTTCAGGATACCTGGCATGTACCTGGATGATCAGTCTGGTGAAGAAAGGAAATCTCTACTGGTTCGCAATTTATTGTGCCCTGGTGGGAATCATCTCTATTGTATTTGGTTGATTAAATGGATTACACAGATCCCAATACCTATCTGGAGGGCAGGGTCCTCTTCATTGACAAGCCACTGACATGGACCTCTTTCGATGTGGTCAATAAGATCAGAAAATCTCTCAGGCATCACCTGGGGATCGGGAAGATCAAGGTGGGTCATGCCGGAACACTTGATCCGCTTGCAACAGGACTGGTAATTATATGTACCGGGAAAGCCACAAAACAGATCATGCAGTACCAGAACCTGGATAAGTTGTATGAGGCGCAGGTCAGGCTGGGCGCCACAACTCCCTCTTTCGACCTGGAAACAGAAGTAGATAAATCCTTTCCATGGGAGCATATTACCTCTACAGATATCGGTGAAGCAATCAATGCATTTAAAGGAGACCTAGAGCAAATGCCTCCTCTCTATTCGGCCAAGAGAGTGGATGGAAAGCGCGCCTATGACATGGCCAGGAAAGGAAAAACTTTAGAATTAAAACCACAATATGTTACGATCCATCGACTGGAAATTCTTAAAGAGAACCTTCCGGATCTTTCACTTTTGGTAGAGTGCAGTAAGGGCACATACATCCGTTCACTGGCCAGGGACATTGGGGAGAAGCTAAATTCAGGAGCGCATCTTACTGGGCTCCGCCGGACCCGGATTGGACCCTATGAGGTGGAACAAGCCATTTCCATAGATAACTTTATAAAAAAATTAGAACTTTTGTAACTTTTTTACGTTTCTTACGTATAACGATGCTCGCATCATCCAAATAATCACATTTCTCATATGAAATTATCCCAGTACAAATTCGAATTACCCACGGAGTTAGTAGCGAAATTTCCTGCAAAAAATCGGGATGAATCCAGGCTAATGATCCTTCATCGCGACACAAAAAAGATTGAACATAAAACATTTAAGGATATTATCAATTATTTTGATGATCAGGATGTTATGGTTTTTAACGACACCAAAGTTTTTCCGGCCCGCCTTTATGGCAATAAGGAGAAGACAGGTGCCGAAATTGAAGTTTTCCTTCTCAGGGAACTCAACCAAGAGCAAAGACTCTGGGATGTACTGGTGGATCCAGCACGAAAAATCAGGATCGGAAACAAACTATATTTCGGCGAAGATGATATTCTGGTAGCAGAGGTAATTGACAACACCACCTCCCGGGGCCGCACCCTTCGATTCCTTTATGACGGCGACTACGACGAATTCAAAAAGACCCTGTTTGAGTTGGGTGAAACTCCCCTTCCAAAATTTATTGAAAGAGATGTGGAGCCTGAAGACAAAGAGCGCTACCAGACTGTGTTCGCAAAACATGAGGGTGCTGTAGCTGCTCCAACTGCCGGTATGCATTTCAGCAGGGAACTGCTGAAGCGATTAGAGATTAAGGGAATCAACTTTGCTTATATCACACTCCATGTTGGATTGGGTAATTTCCGGACTGTGGATGTGGAAGATCTCACCAAACATAAAATGGACTCTGAACGGATCAATATCCTGGATGAGTCTGTAAAACTGGTCAATTCGGCAAAAGTGCGAAAGAGCAATGTTTGTGCAGTAGGCACAACTGTGATGCGTACACTTGAAAGCTCCGTCTCTACCGATGGGTATCTTAAGGAATTCGACGGGTGGACCAATAAATTTATATTTCCACCTTACGAATTTAGTGTACCCAACAGGATGGTATCCAATTTCCACCTGCCCTATTCTACATTACTAATGATGGTTTCTGCTTTTGCAGGCTACAATTTACTGATGGATGCATACCAGGTGGCCATGAAAGAGGGATACAAATTTGGCACTTACGGAGATGCCATGCTGATACTGTAAGCAACCTTACATGCCGCTGCTCAACTCCATTATTTCCTGGGTGAACGTAAAACGGCTTCATCAAATTGAGCTATTCAAAAAATACCCCTTTGATGTGCAGCAGGAGGTCTTTACTAAGCTGGTGGATCTGGCCTCCAAAACCACCTGGGGGGTACAGTATGGATACGACTCCATTTTTTCCATAGAAGATTTTCAGCAAAGGGTCCCGGTAAGCACCTACGACGACGTAAAGCCGTATATCAATCGATTGCGCGAGGGTGAGCAAAATCTTTTATGGTCCACAGATATCAAGTGGTTTGCAAAATCCTCAGGGACCACATCCGACAAAAGCAAATATATCCCGGTAAGCAACGAAGCCCTGGAAGATTGTCACTTCCGTGGTGGGAAAGATGTAATCG
>JAOZUK010000899.1 GCA_029938715.1 Bacteroidales bacterium
GTCATTCCTCATATGGATATGATGTACAGATCCTTTCGCCTTGAAACCGATGATGGGTTGATGATCTTTTCCCTGGCTAATTATCTGGAATTTTTTAAAGACCAGATCTATTGGCTCACTTTTGTAAAAACAGCACTCTATTCCATCGGTGTTACATTTCTGGCCTTTGTTGTTACATTTCCCGTGGCTTTCTACTTAACCAAAGTGGTAGAGAAAAAATACAGCTCCTTTATGACATTGCTCCTCCTGATACCAATATGGATCGGTGAGCTGGTAACCGTTTACGGATGGATGATTTTGCTCCGTGACAATGGTGTTATTAATACCTTTCTTATGAAAATAGGCTTGATCGATTCACCCATTGAGATGTTGTTCACCAATTTCAGTATGACCATTGGCTTACTGTACATGTCCATGTTGTTTATGATTATTCCCATGATGTCGGCTCTCGACAGTTTGGATGACAGTCTCATTGAGGCTGCCAGCGACCTGGGTGCCTCAAAATGGACCATTTTTTGCCGGATTATTATACCCTATACAACACCAGGAATTGCATCGGGCGGGATCATTGTCTTTATGCTGGTGATTGGTGATTACGTCGCTCCAAATATTCTGGGCGGCAAAAGTTCCCTCTGGTTTACAGAACAGATATACAATAAATTTTTGATGTCATTTAACTGGAATGAGGGGGCAGCATTTGGCTTCTTATTACTGGTACTCTCTTCAACCATTATCTGGATAGCGCTTAAACTCTCAGGTCAAAAGCTTGAAGAGGTGGGCTCATGATACGTACATTACCCTGCTCATTTACCTATATAACAGGTTATCGCCTGTATATAACCTTATTCTACATTTTCCTGATCATGCCTCTGATCACCATCTGTGTGCTGGCTTTTAACGATTCGAATTATATAGCACTTCCCTGGAAAGGATTTTCTCTGGACTGGTTTTTTGCCAACACCAATGAACGACTTGGACTTTTTAAAGATGCCGATTTACTCTTAAGTGTCTGGACAAGTTTCAAAACCGGTTTTTTTGTGGCATTATTTTCCACCATAGTGGGCACCATTGCAGCTC
>JAOZUK010000900.1 GCA_029938715.1 Bacteroidales bacterium
TGATACCGGTCCTTTTGTGGTTGGTGGTGCTGATCGTCATTCCCCATATGGACATGATGTACAGATCCTTCAGGCTTGAAACCGATGAGGGGTTGATGATCTTTTCCCTGAACAATTATCTGGAATTCTTTAAACACCAGATCTATTGGCTTACATTTGTCAAAACCGCACTCTATTCCATCGGTGTTACATTTCTGGCCTTTGTTGTTACATTTCCTGTGGCTTTCTACTTAACCAAAGTGGTAGAGAAAAAATACAGCTCCTTTATGACATTACTCCTCCTGATACCAATATGGATAGGTGAACTGGTAACCGTTTACGGGTGGATGATTTTGCTCCGTGACAATGGTGTTATTAATTCCTTTCTTATGAAGATAGGCCTGATTGATTCACCCATTGTGATGCTGTTCACCAATTTCAGTATGACCATCGGCCTCTTGTATATGTCCATGCTGTTTATGATTATTCCCATGATGTCGGCACTGGACAGTCTGGATGACAGTCTTATTGAAGCTGCAAGTGATCTGGGTGCTTCAAAATGGACCATTTTCCGCCAGATTATTATACCCTACACCACGCCGGGAATTGCATCGGGCGGGATCATTGTCTTTATGCTGGTGATTGGTGATTACGTCGCTCCAAATATTCTGGGCGGCAAAAGTTCACTATGGTTTACAGAGCAAATATATAATAAGTTTTTGATGTCATTTAATTGGAATGAAGGGGCGGCATTTGGCTTCCTGTTACTGGTACTCTCTTCAACTATTATCTGGATAGCACTTAAACTCTCAGGTCAAAAACTTGAACAGGTGGGATCATGATTCGTACATTACCCTGCTCATTTACCTATATAACAGGTTATCGCCTGTATATAACCTTATTCTACATTTTCCTGATCATGCCTCTGATCACCATCTGTGTGCTGGCTTTTAACGATTCGAATTTTATAGCACTTCCCTGGAAAGGATTTTCCCTTGACTGGTTTTTTGCCAACACCAATGAACGACTTGGACTTTTTAAAGATGCAGATTTGCTGCTAAGTGTATGGACAAGTTTTAAAACCGGTTTTTTTGTGGC
>JAOZUK010000110.1:0-1703 GCA_029938715.1 Bacteroidales bacterium
TTGGTGGCTTGTATGATTTTGCAGGGCAAATTAGACAAAAAAACATTTCAAAAGGTAGTTTCCAATTTGCTGTATCACGCTTTTTGGGCGAAACATTAAAGCAAATAGAAGCAATGCCCGAAATTACATTTGACAAAATCGCGAACAAATATGTAGAAATGAACATTGCACACCCATTTAGGGAAGGCAACGGCAGAAGCACCCGAATATGGTTGGATTCGATATTAAAAAAACGCTTGGGGAAATGTGTTGATTGGAGTAAAATAAGCAAAAGAGAATATATGAGCGCAATGATGCAAAGCCCAACAAACAGCAATGTTCTAAAAAGCTTGTTGAAAAATGCTTTAACCAACAAAATTAACGACCGCGAAATGTTTATGAAAGGGATTGACTATTCGTATTACTATGAAGAAAATGACTAAAAAAATAAATGGTTTGCAAAGACAGAACAACAGAAAAGCCAGCCCATAACACGCAATAAAAAAAAATTGGGCAGAAAGTAGTAAATATGAACATTTTAACATTAAATAAACAGCGTAGTAAATTGAAAGTTTGGTGTTTCAAAATGCCCAACTTTTCATATTGCCACCGTTATGGGCTTGGATAACACCATTACCTGATACTGTTCACCGATCTTCGGGATTATTGCGTTATAGCCCCCGTCAAATATTTTCTGATATGAAAAACCACATGCTCCTTCCTTTGCTTGCTTTTCTGTTCGTATTGAACACAGGTTGTAACTCTCTATCTGAAAAAACCAGTAGTACCGATGCTACTCCGGAACCTTATGCATATGCACTGGTCCTGCATGGGGGAGCAGGATCCATGAATTTTCAGAGTGTCACGGAGGAGCAACAAGTGAAGTATAAACATTCATTGGATAGCGCCCTGCAACTGGGCCTTGATCTATTAAGGGAGGGTGGATCGAGTCTGGATGCAGTGGAGACTGTGATCCGTTGTTTGGAGGATAATCCCCTTTTTAACGCGGGAAAGGGAGCTGTATTTACCAGCGAAGGTAAGAATGAGCTGGATGCCTCTATCATGACTGGCTGGGATCTGAATGCCGGTGCAGTGGCTGGTGTGACTAACATTAAAAATCCCATCACAGCAGCCAGGGCGGTGATGGAAAAATCGGAGCATGTGATGCTTGCCGGCCATGGTGCCGAGGTTTTTTCAGAGCAGGAGGGTCTTGACATTGTGGCCCCATCCTATTTCTATACACAAAAGCGATTCGAATCGTACCAACGTTCAAAAGAAAAAGAGAAGCATGGTACGGTGGGATGTGTGGCCCTCGACAGCAAGGGTAACCTTTGTGCCGGAACCTCTACCGGTGGAATGACCAATAAGAAATACGGACGAATTGGCGATGCACCCATTATCGGAGCAGGTACCTATGCCAACAATAAAACATGCGGGGTGTCTGCCACAGGTCATGGCGAATTCTTTATTCGCTGGGCAGTGGCTCACGATATCTCAGCCTTAATGGAATACAGGGATTATGATGTGGAGGCCGCTGCCAAAGAGGTGGTTGAGAAGAAACTGGTGGAGGTAGGAGGCAGTGGGGGAGTTATATGTCTGGACCGCTTTGGCCGTGTTGCCATGATCACCAATACCAGTGGTATGTTCCGCGCCTACGGAAACTCGGAAGGTGAGCGTTTGGTGGCTATCTTTAAGTAGAAAGTAGAAAGTTAAAAGTAGAAAGT
>JAOZUK010000110.1:1803-13494 GCA_029938715.1 Bacteroidales bacterium
AAAGTAGAAAGTTAAAAGTAGAAAGTTAAAAGTAGAAAGTCAAAAGGGGTGAAATCCATAAATCTATAGAAACATGAAACAACTTCTCGTAATCTTTCTGACCGCTTTAATCCTGGTCTCTTGCCAAAACAAGGAGACTGCAGTTAACGTTGAACCCGGAAGCTCCACATTGATCATCGGTAAGACTGACAGTCTTCGTTCTGAAATCCTCGATGAGACGCGGAATATCTGGGTTTATGTACCAGATGAAGCCACAGGTGCTATTTTTGGGCAGACCACCTACCCGGTGCTCTACCTGCTCGATGGACCCAGTCATTTTCACGCAATGACAGGGATGCTTAAAAACCTGGGAGACAATAACATTGTTCCTCGGATGGTGGTAGTAGGCATCCCGAATACCGACCGTACCAGAGATTTAACACCCACCCATGTAGATGTGATGTTCGGCGACAGTGCTTTTGTCGTTACGTCAGGAGGAGGAGCAAACTTCATGGATTTTGTAGAGAAAGAATTGATTCCCTATGTGGAGAGCAATTACCCTGTGACAGGGTACCGGACTTTTGTGGGACATTCTTTTGGGGGACTCGCAACTGTTTATTCGATGTTAAGTCGTCCACATCTCTTTAGCAACTATGTGGCCATCGATCCCAGCCTCTGGTGGGATGACCGGCTCATGGTTCATTGGGCCGATTCATTGTTCACAGATCAGAATCTAAAGGGAAAGGCCCTGTACATCGGAGTGGCCAATACCATGGATGAGGGGATGGAAATTGACCGGGTGCTAAGAGATACAGCACGTTCGTCGAATCACATCAGGTCCATTCTGACTTTTATTAATCATGCTGAAACCGAGAACAACAGTGAACTAAACATTGGATGGAAGTATTACTCAGATGATGATCATGGCAGCGTACCCCTGATCACGGAGTATGATGCACTCCGATTTCTATTTCCATGGTACCGCCTTAGGGGTCTGGATGAGTTTTTTCAGGAGGATACTGGAAAAACAGTTGAAGAACTGTTTTTCAAGCTGAATAATCATTATACTATAGTTTCTGAACACTTTGGCTACCAGGTACTTCCTCCGGAAAGTAACGTGAATTCCTTGGGCTATAATTTCATGACAAGAAACAAATCCGATATGGCCAGGGCCATGTTTGAACTGAATATTAAAAACTACCCGGGAAGCGCCAATGTATATGACTCTATGGGGGACTATTTCCTGGCCCAGTCAGACACCCTGGAGGCCATCGATAATTTCACCAAGGCCCTGGAACTGGGTGATAGTCCAATAACCAGGGAGAAATTGGATCAGCTGGTAGCAGGTGAGGGCTAGGTCCGTGATCCTGGTCACCCAAACCTATTTTTAAATGGCAAAAACGTCATAAAATCGGCATGGTGAACGATATAGGCTTCTGTACTGCGTTTAACCATATCGCCTTCCCCAGCATGAGCAGCAATGATGTGACACACTTCAGGTGGGATGCCACAGCTTTCAGCCAGAGAGACTCCGGAGAAGGGGTGACGAAGATACTTTCCGTAGCTACCCTGAGTAGCCTTACCATTTTCATCCAGCACATATTCTAGCAGTTTACCTACATCAGCAAGGATGGCCCCTGACAGAAGCACATCCATATTCACCGGCAATTCATTCCCGAAAAATTCATTCATTTTGTTACCACTATCTCTGGCTATATGAACCACTGCCCGTTTGTGGTCCATAAAGGTGACCTTCAGGTCGGGACCACAAAGCAGGGTAAAGGGGATCCTTTTCAGATCGGCAGGAGTCAGCACACTTTTTTCAAGGGCCATCTCCCATACCCTGGCTGTCTTTGAACGAAGATCGGGATCATTGATCCACTCGATTTCAGGCCACAGTTCCAGCACTTCAGTATCTATTGAGTTCATTGAGAAGAATTAAAGGTTATTAATAATTGTATCGGTCATTTGCCTGGTGGAAGCTGCTCCGTTCTCGATCACATCGGCCCGTCCGGTCATCTTCATCATATCGTAGGTTCGGACCTTCCCATCCTGGATTACAGTAGCAATGGATTTCCTGATGCGTTTTGCTATCTCCATCTCCCCTAAATGGTCCAGCATCATGCAGGCCGATTCCATCATGGCAATGGGATTTACAATGCTCACGGGGTAGTCTGCATACTTGGGTGCCGATCCATGGGTGGGCTCAAAGACAGATACCTCCTCTCCCAGGTTTGCACTGCAGGCAAAACCCAATCCCCCGATCAATCCTGCGAAACCATCCGAAACAATATCTCCAAACATGTTCCCTGCCACAATCACGCCGTAATTTTCAGGGTTTTTGGTAAGCCACATCATCTGGGCATCAATGTTTGTGTTCCACAATTCGATCTCAGAAAAATCAGCTGCCTGAATCTCCTGGGCCATCTTATACATCATTCCCGAAGTTTCCCTGATTACATTGGGTTTTTCACATACAGTGACACTTTTATATCCGAATTTCCGGGCATAAGTAAAAGCTGCCCTTAGTATACGCTCTGTGGCTTTTTTTGTGAATATCCGGGTAGAAACGGAGAGCTCTTCCACCGGTACATTCCCAAAATTCTTCATAAACCTGGGATGAGAGGCCAGTCCCTTATAGACAATATCAGGAGGATTACTCCACTCCACACCTCCATAAAGACCTTCGGTATTCTGCCTGAAAATAGCCACGTCTACTGCTGGTTCTTCGATGGTGTCTCCGCGACCACGGCGTATGAAATTCAAGGGATTCCCCTTATATGTTTTACAGGGTCTGATACAGACATCCAGATTAAAGTGTTGTCTCAGTCCGACTATAGGACTGGAATAGATCAATCCTTTATCTTCCAGTGAGGGATCCAGCTCAGCTGCTGCAGCATCCTTGGGCTTGCTGGTGATGGCTCCAAAGAGTCCTGTTTTATACTTTTCAAGTAGTGCTATTGTCCGGTCTGGTAAAGGATTTCCTTCCTTCTTCCAGAATTCCCATCCAATATCACCCTCCACGTAGGATGCATTAAATCCAGCTTTCTCAAGTACCCTGATGGTCTCCTCAAGTACAACCCTTCCGATGCCATCACCGGGCAGTGCTACAATGGTTCGTTTCTGCATGTTCATAATCAGTTTAGAGTGCGATTTTAGAAATGTTATCTTTGTTAAATGTAGATATTTATTCAGTTTCAAATGTTGCTGAAGATCATATTTGAGACAAAAGTATTGCATAACATAAGCCATAATATTCAACTCGTATATGAAACAGATAACGGAGCTCCATCCGCCGAAGGTTTGGACCTACTTTCATGAAATACTCTCCATCCCAAGAATATCCAAAAAGGAAGAGAAAATCATTGCTTACCTGGTCAAATTTGCAGAGGACCATAAACTTGAATATAAGAGGGACCAGGTAGGAAACCTGTTAATCTCCAAACCCGGCACAAAGGGGATGGAGAATAAAAAAGGAGTGATCCTCCAGTCACATGTGGATATGGTGGGTGAGAAACAGGCCGGAATAGATCATGACTTTGATAAAGATTCCATTAAGGCATATGTTGAAGATGGATGGGTGAAGGCAAAAGGCACTACCCTTGGAGCCGATGACAGCATTGGGATTGCAGCTTCCCTGGCTATTCTTACCTCCAGTGAGATCAACCATGGTCCCCTGGAGTGTCTTTTTACCATTGATGAAGAGAGTGGAATGACCGGAGCCCTTGGGCTACAGCCTGGTTTCCTGAAAGGCTCAATTCTACTGAATCTGGATTCGGAAGATGAAGGAGAGATCTTTATTGGATGTGCCGGAGGTATAGATACAGTGGCCACTTACCGTTTTAAGAAAAAGCGGGTAAAAAGAAACAACAGGGCCCTTCGTATAAGTGTGGGCGGATTGCAGGGGGGACATTCAGGCGATGAGATTCATAAGGGGTTTGGCAACTCCATTAAGATATTAAACCGTTTTTTGTGGAATGCTGAGCAAAGATTTAAGATCAGGCTCTCCAGCATCGATGGCGGCAAGGCCAGAAATGCCATTCCCAGGGAAGCAGAAGCCTTGATTACACTCCCGTCAAAGTCTCTTGAGCTGATTGGAGTCTACTTCGAATCTTTTGTGGGGATCCTGAAAAAGGAGTTGGAAACTGTTGAGCCAGAATTTCATATGACCCTGGAACAGGCTGATTTACCTGAATGGGTGATGAACAGGAAGCAGCAGAGAAAACTGTTTAACACCCTCTATGCGTGCCCACACGGGGTGGTTGCCATGAGTCATGAAATAGAGGGTTTGGTTGAAACTTCCACCAACCTTGCTTCCATCAAACCTATGGATGAGGATATCATTGAAATCGTTACCAGCCAGCGAAGCAGTGTAGAGTCTGCCAAACAGGACACTGCCGACCGGATGGCCTCCCTTTTCACTCTTTTAGGAGCCAGAGTGAGGCATTCAGACGGTTATCCTGGTTGGAAACCCCATATATCGTCGGAGGTGCTGAAACTCTCAGAAAAGATCTATAAAGAGCTATTTGACCAGGACCCTGATGTGAAAGCCATACATGCAGGATTGGAGTGCGGACTGTTTTTGCAGAAGTATCCCGATCTGGACATGATCTCCTTTGGTCCTACCATAAAAGGGGCTCATACGCCCGAAGAGCGGATCCGTATCGATACAGTAGATAAGTTCTGGAGGTTTTTGCTTGTTTTGCTAACACAAACCCCGGAAGGTTAGTAACCAGTGCTCAGTAACTAGTGATTAGTGAAATATTGCTAATCTATTCATAATGAAGGATATCAGTACAAAATTCTCGATCAGAAAAAGGCTTGCAAGTTTCAAGTTTGCATTCTCCGGATTAGTAAGTTTACTCAAGCATGAACACAATTCCCGTTTGCATTTGCTTGCAGCCCTGTTGGTCATAACCATGGGATTTATATTTGGTGTCTCCAGAGCGGAGTGGATGATATTGGTCCTCATCATCGCCATGGTTTTCATCACAGAGATCCTGAACTCTGCTATAGAAAGTCTGGCTGATTATGTTTCTCCACAATACAATTTGATAATCAAACGAGTAAAGGATTATTGTGCAGCTGCCGTTTTAATAGCGAGCATTGCATCTGTTATTGTAGGAGTAATAATATTCTTGCCCAAAATAGTTCATATTTTATTTAGCAGTAACTGATAATTGAAACTCAGGCACTTCACACAATCTCTTTGATCAGGAAACAAATAGTATAAAAACTGCAAATAAAACAGAGGAGAGTATCAGTCCGATCATAAAAATGGTATAGGCGATCCTTAACAACTTATACTTCTGAGAGATAACTTTTCCAAGGCTGTATTGATCCCTTATCATGCTGGAATAAAGATAGTTTGGATCATCCATCATCTCCTTGACGGCCCATTCATAATCTTCCATTTCCATGTTATAAAAATTTCCGAAGAAAAGAAGGTTCACTTTTTTATTGTGAATATCCTCTTCGGAAAATTTCCCTGATGAAAATTTGGGTCGGGTCGATAAAATTGCAAACACGATGGTGCTTAAACAGGTAATGATGAACACAATGGTTGGGAGGGTAATGACCGGATAGTCAGAAATTTTTCCAATCCCGATAGATAGCAAAACTGTTAAGACAATAGAATTGATGGAGATAAGTATATTGGCCTTATTGTCAGCAATAGAACTGAGATTAATCTGGTTCCTTGCTGTGACTCGAAACATGGATTCGACGCCACGTCCTGGTAATTTCTCTTTTTCCAATTTTTTCACAAGCTTCTTATTCTCTGCTTGAAACTTATTTGATTTCTTGGTTCCTTTCCTTGATTTTTTTTTCTTAAGCTTATGGAGCAATTTGAAATTTTTCGCCTTACCTGGAGAAAACTCATTCTCTCCATACTCTGTATAATACCTGTGATTATTAAATAGTTCAACCGTTTCCTGATAATAGGTCTTCTTGCTTAATTTTGTCTTGGATTCATGGTTCCACTCCTTCCTTAACAGTGCCGTTCTTTTCAGGTAAAAATCCTCCGACAGATAGGCCATATCAGCATCACAAACTACCTGCGCAAGGAGGTTATCACCCGGATTCTGTGGCATCTTTGTAGCTTCAATGCAAATGAGTACCTTTTTTATAAACTCTTCCGGTATTTCTTTTGAGCTAAGAAATTTCCTGGCAATATTCTGACTCTCTTCCTCATGTCCATCAGAGCGGGACACAAAGCCACTGTCGTGAAACCAGGCTGCTATTATCACAACCTGCAACTCTTCTTCACTTAATCCAGAGCTAATTCCTATTTTCTCAGCCTGGCTCGCAACATATTCGGTATGTAATATATCATGGTATCTTAAATTCTTCTGTATCTCCTTTTCAAAGAGATCCCTGATAAATATTTCCGAGTCCTGCGTAATATAATCTTCCATCGACTAGTTGTTTATGAGAACATTATTAAGAAAAGTTTAACATTAGGGTAGTTTTATTTGTTGTACTTTTAAATGGAGTGAGTATTCAGGCAATATGCAAAAATCACAAGAAAATACCAGTACTGTCCCTTTTATAAAATTACACATTTTTTACAAATGGTACCCCTATCATGAAGTTAGAATACTGGGCCTGGTGGTTTGTATGGTTTTTGTTTCTTTTTGTAATCCAAAAACGGATGGGATGATTCTTCCGGCTCGCGATTCTTTCAGATATGACCTGGAATCCCCTGATGACAGGTATAAGTTGCCAAAGTATCTTGAAGAAATTTCGGGTTTATCCTATTACGGCAAAGGTAAAATTGCATGTGTTCAGGATGAAAAAGCCCATATATACATATTGAATCTGGAAAAGGAGAAGATCATTGATAAGTATGATTTCGGAAGCGATGCTGATTATGAGGATATAAGCGTGGTAGGTAAAACAGCATATATCCTGAGAAACAATGGACATATATACAGGATCAAAAATTTTAAAAAAAAGGATCGAAAGGTAAAGAAGTTTCCAACTCCCCTAAAGGAAAAGAACGATACAGAGGGAATGGCATATGATCCCTTATTAAACGCGCTGTTAATTGCATGTAAAGGATCACCATCCATCGAAAAAGAGAATCTTTACGAGGGTTTCAAAGCCATTTATAAGTTCGATCTTGAGGAAGGTGAACTGGATAGGAAACCCTATTACCTGATTGATCTGCAGCGGCTCGACAACTATATTGATCACAGTGCATTTACAAGACTTTCGGTAAGGGTTGCAAAAAGGCTACGCCTCATAGAAAGTGAAACCAGCTTTAAACCATCCGGGATATCTATTCATCCGATTGATGGAGAAGTCTATATCATTTCAAGTGTGGGTAAACTGCTAATTGTTCTGAACCGAAGCGGGAAAGTACAGAATGTAATTGAGCTGGACCCTAAAATATTTCGACAACCCGAAGGAATCTGTTTTTCACCCAAAGGTGATATGTTTATTTCAAACGAAGGACAGGGAGGAAAGGGGTATATTTTAAAATTCAGGATCCATGAAAAGGACTAAAAACGGCAGGTCGTTTTTAATTATTCTAATAGTTGTTGTTTCATCCTGTGCCAGCTATGAACCTTTCTACAGTGAAAGGGTAGATAACTGGAAGGAACAAGTACCCGCTGAATCAACAGAACTCAGTTACTCAGTTTTTCTTCTGGGGGATTCCAGAAGTACGTATACCAACGATACATTACTTGCGGTTTTAGATTCTAAACTTTCAGAAGCCGGGGAAAATAGTGCAGTTATCTTTTTGGGCGACAATGTTTATCCCAATGGATTACCAGATTCCACAGATAAATCGTGGGATATTGCAGAAAAAAGCCTGAGGGCTCAACTGGACATCCTTAAGGATTATGATGGACAGATTATTTATATACCAGGGAATCACGATTGGGCTCAGGGGAGGAAAGAAGGTCTGGAGTATGTCAAAAACCAGAGAAAGTTCACTGAAAACTATCTTGATCAAAGTAAAATTTTCCTTCCAAAAAAAGGCAGACCCGGCCCAACTGAGGTGCATTTAACAGATGATATTGTAGTCATTTTAATAGATTCGTACTGGTGGTTTCATGAGAATGATAAAAGCTATTCGGGCATTATTGATGAGGGTGACTTTTTCGTACAGATTGAGGATGCGATCAGCAGAAACAGAGATAAAAAAATAATATTTGCAGCCTATCATCCATTGTATAGTGTTGGGAATTATGGTGGTCATTTTAATGCAGCAGATAATTTTTTCCCTCTGCTGGAAGTTAACAGGGCACTTTACATCCCTTTGCCAGGGTTCCTGTATACGGGGTATAGAAAATTTCTGGGTGGCAGGGGGGACCTTGCACATCCCCAGTACAAATTATTGATTGAGTCTTTACTTGAAACATTTGAAGGCCACGGGGATATTATCTATGCTGCCGGGCATGAAAATAACCTGCAATATGCTGAAAAAGAGTCTATTCATCATATTGTAAGCGGAGCGACAGGCATTTCAACCCATGTGGCTCAAAACAAAAAGACTGATTTTGCACAAAGTCAGACGGGACTGGCCAGACTTGATTTTTATAGCAATGGTGATGTGTGGCTAGACTTTATAACTGATGCGGTAGAACCAGTATTCAGAAAAAAGTTATTTAATAAACCCATCTATGATAAGAAGGAGATCAAGCAATATTTGAGCGACATAGATTATACCGACAGCACAATTACCACCTATCCCAATGGCGAAAAGTACCAGGCCAGTAAATTTAAAAGGGTGTTTTTCGGAGATAACTACCGTGAAGAGTGGGTTACCCCCGTTGAAGTGCCGGTATTCGATTTTAAAAATGAAACAGGGGAATTGAAGATAGTTAAGAAAGGTGGAGGAGGGCAGACCAAGTCGCTTCGACTGGAGAACAAGAAGGGACAGCAATGGGTTCTCAGATCCATTGAAAAGGACCCTTCTAAAGTAATTCCGGAAATGGTTAAGATGCAGCTGGCCGTGGATGTTGCACAGGACCAGATGTCGGCCTACCTGCCTTGGGCAGCCCTCTCAGTTCCCAGGCTGGCAGATGCCACCGGTATATATCATGCCAATCCCAAAATTGTGTACCTGACTAAAGATCCCAGGTTAGGACCCTATCTTGATGACGTTTGGGAAGGAATGTACCTTTATGAAGAGCGTCCCAACGGCAACAGAAAGGATGTGGAGAGTTTTGGACGTTCAAAGAATATTATGGGGACACCTGATATGTTTGATGCCATATTGGACGACCATGCAAACCAGATGGATCAGGAGCATTTTCTGAAATGCAGGTTATTTGATGTCTATATCGGTGATTGGGACAGGCACGAAGACCAGTGGAGATGGGCAGGATTTAAGGATGAAGACAAAGGCAAAGACAAAACAATATTCAGAGCCATTCCCAGGGACCGTGATCAGACCTATTTCCTGAATGAGGGGTTTTTCCCATGGATATCAAGCAGGAAATCTGCCCTTCGGATCACCCAGGGATTTAAATACGAGATAAAGGATATGGAAGGACTGGTGTCTCAGGGTAAATGGTTGGACCGCAGGTTCCTGAGTGAGCTGTCCAGAGAGGAGTGGGTAAGCACTGCCAGCCAAATGCAGTCCAGCCTTACAGATGAAGTACTTACGGCAGCCCTTGCGGATATGCCTCCGCAGATTGTGGACCTAAAAGGAGATATTACCCTGGATAAACTTAAGACACGGAGGGACAAACTCCCCGAATTTGCTGAGGAGCATTATTCCATCATCTCAAAAAAGGTAGATGTGGTGGGAAGTGATAAAAGGGAGCAATTCCAGGTTAAAAGACTGAACGACAGTGAAACGGAAGTGAAGGTGTGGTCATTAAACAGCAAAGGAAAAAAGAAAGATAAAATTTATGACAGGGTTTTTAAGAATGATGAGACCAGCGAAATCCGACTGTATGGGCTCAAAGGCAAGGATGAGTTTGATGTGGAGGGTGATGTGAAAAGCGGGATGAAGGTCAGGATTATCGGAGGTCCCGGAAGAGACGATATCAAAGATAAATCGAGTGTCAAGGGACTCACCAAAAAGACCATCATTTACGATACCAGAAAAAAGAATGATATTGAATTTGGTTCGGAAGCCAGAAACCGCACATCCAATATTCCTGAAAAGAATACCTATACCTATGCAGCCTTTAACTACAACAAGTTTATTCCACTGGCAGCTATTGGTTACAACGTGGATGAAGCCCTTATCCTGGGTGCCGGATTTATGTTTACCACCTATGGTTTTCAGAAGTCGCCTTATGCAAGCCACCATACTTTTGCTGCCAAATATGCCACCGGGACCAATGCTTTTTTATTTAAATACGACGGAGATTTTTCCTCCGTGTTTAGGAAGACTAACGTTCTGTTGCATCTTACCTACAGGGACCCCATGTATGCTCAGAACTATTTTGGAATGGGTAATAAGACTGAAAAACAGTCTGATGATAAAGAATATCACCATGTTAGAATTGGCAAAATAGAGGTGCATCCCGAGTTAAGCAGGACCATTGATCGAAGTAGTTTCTCGGCCGGTTTGTTTTATCAAAAGTATAGAGTGGAAGAAACGCCAGAAAGGTATATTTCCGATGCGGAATTGGATCCTGAGGTATTTGAAACTCAGGATTATGCGGGATTTAACCTGGGGTATCTTTTTGATAGCAGAGATTCGAGGACCCTCCCAACCAGGGGGCTTTACTGGAAATCTGATGCTTCCTTTAATTACGATTTGGATCGAGAAGATAAAACGTTCAGCCAGATTAGCTCTGACCTGGGTTTTTACCTGAGTTTCAGAAAGCCCTACAGAACCGTGTTGGCATTCAGACTTGGGGGTAGCATCAATTTTGGAGATTATGAATTTTTTCAAGCCAGCACGCTGGGAGGTAGTACCAATCTGAGAGGATACAGGTCAACCAGGTACTCCGGGGATGCCACGGTCTATCAAAATTCTGAATTTCGATTCAAATTATCTGATTTCTCAACTTATTTTGCAAAAGGTGAATTTGGTATACTTGCGTTTAATGATGTGGGTCGGGTATGGCTTGAAGGGGAAGACTCAAACATGTGGCACCACGGATATGGAGGTGGTATCTGGGTATCCCCATTTAGTGTGGCAGTATTGACGGCATGCTATGAGAGGTCCAATGATGAATTGGGCGGTCTGTTTACTCTGAGGTTTAAATTCCTCTTTTAGTCGATTTTAGTGGTATAAATGAAAGTTTCAAATTGAAGAATATCATAACGTTAACAGTCCTGTTTTCAGTACTCTTAAACTTGCATGCGGAAGAGAAGGATAGCCTGAACCTGAAGCGAAAAGTGTATTCATTAAATTACCTGATTGATATTCCCCTTACTTCTGTGGGTATTGTAACCGCTCTATGGGGTTTGAATGCCATTGATCAAAAAACACCCCTGGATTCATTAACCATTGTGGGGCTGGATGCCAGTAATATAAATGGATTTGACAGATCAGCCACCTGGCAGGATGCAGAATTTGCACCCACTGCGAGAAGTATCTCCGATGTTACACTTGGAGTTAGTCAGATGCTTCCTTTCCTGTTAATGTTGGATAAAAGGATCAGGCAGGATTGGGGAGATGTGATCTTGCTATTTCTTGAAACACAGGCTATTGTGGGGAATCTTCACACCTGGGGAACTGTAATACACGTGGACAGGATTCGGCCACTGGTATACAATCCGGATGTGCCCTGG
>JAOZUK010000901.1 GCA_029938715.1 Bacteroidales bacterium
GCACTATTGTTGGATTTATTAGTATCAGTCGGCTCAGAATATGTGATCTCTGCACAGTTGGTAATTTCGGGATTGCCCGGGATAAAACCGCGGAACTTTGTGTTGTTCATTTGTCCCCTGCCTTCGAAATATTGACAGATCATCTGACCATTTATAACCCCTGCACTGAAATTAATATGCGCCTTTGGTGCAAGGAGTGAACCTCTTACATCAATTCCAAATAAGGTTATGTTGGTAGCATCATAGAAGTTGTATAATACATTGCTGATATCGGTACCACTGACAGAAAGTCCCCCATTCCAGGAAATATTATTGCCAGTTATATTTACAATTACAACTGCTCCTACCGGAACAGTGATTTCCACATTATTTGCATTTGAAAGTAGTTCGCCATCAACCTCAAAAACATTGAACATCGGATCAATTCCGGTTAAGATCAATCCACCCCATTGTGTTTCGATGGTTCCGTTTACTTCACGACTTGATAATTGGGATGATACAGCAAGCAGTTCCGCTTCTGCTTTTTCAAAATCTACAGGCACCGGATCTTCCTGACGAATGTTGCCGTCCATTATACTTACTGCGTATTGAGGAATATCAATAAACTTACCGTAAACAACATTACCGCCAAATACTACACCGCTTGTAAAAGTCAACTTTCTTCCAACAATAAGAACATCTTCAGTTCCGCCAGAAGGAGGCAGTTTATCTCCAATGCTGTAATTTGAAAAGGTTGCATCGCGTCCAACAGCTACTTTTCCCTCTGTGTCAGAGGATGGTTGCACAATATCTTTCAAAACAAACAGATTATAATCTGAGGCAATACCTAAATCAATTGGAGGACTCAAACTCAGATCTTTATAATTAACTTTTACATGAATATCGAGATCCTCCGAATTTTCAGAGGGAAGATCACCAACGTACCAAATGCTGTTTGATGTATCATAGTTTGCTGGTTCGGTATGTGAATATTCTAATCCAGCAGGCAGTAAGTCCGTGACTTCAACATTCTTGGCATCAACTGGACTGATATTGGTTACAGTAAGTGTATAAAAAATATTTTCTTCATCATTCGG
>JAOZUK010000111.1 GCA_029938715.1 Bacteroidales bacterium
TGATCAGGTTCAGATCTTCGTATTCCATACCCCTTGAATGGGCATAGGTTCGGGCTGTGGATTTCTGATTCAGTGCATGAAAAATGGAGATTCGGGGGAATTTGGGGTGACCACTGATACGGGCCACATCCTGTAGCTCATCCACCACCACCGGATCGGCAATGTAGGCTTTGGCATTTTGAAACTGATCCAGCAGCCGGTTCGCAATCAATCCACCCAGATTGCTGGCGTGATCCCCCATAACACCCTTCTCAAGATCGGTAATCATGGCTTCGTTTACTTCATAAACACCCGATTCGATGGGATGGATCAGTCCGCCCCGGGCAACAATAAGTCCCACACGGTCGAAGGGGATGTGATTCTCTTTCACTTCAGAAACAACCATTTGCATCCTGTAATCCAATTGATCCATGGTCTTTTTGAACGTCAACAGTTCGTCACAATCGTGCCGGATCGTCTTCAGGAAAACAAACTTATTGGTGCGATAAACCGCAATCTTGGTAGAAGTCGCCCCGGGATTGATGGCAATAATGTAGTCAGCGTCCATTTTAAGCAGCTTTTTAGCCCGATTTTCAGCGTTTCGTTAGGTTTTTCGCCACTACTGCAGCCAGGAGAATGGAATCGAATTTAGCCTGTTCAGAGTCAGATCTGGACGTAAGTACAATGGGTGCGGAGGCTCCCACAATCATGGAAGCCACCTTGGCACGTGCAAAAAACACCAGTGACTTATAGAGTACATTCCCAACTTCGATATCGGGCATCAACAACAGATCCGTATCCCCTGCCACATCGCTTTTTATCTCTTTGTGCCTGGCACTTTCAACAGATATGGCGTTATCGAATGCCAGTGGTCCGTCCACTATGCAGTTGAGAATCTGATCCCGTTGGTTCATTTTGGATAGCAATGCGGCATCCAGGGTGGCACCCATCTCGGTGTTCACTTTCTCCACTGCCCCAAGAACCGCCACTTTTGGATTTTCAATCCCCAGGCTATTAAGAACCTTCACTGAATTATTCAGTATACTGATCTTCTCTGTCAGGCTAGGGGCAATGTTCATGGCCACATCGGTGACTCCAATGAGCTTGTGATAGGTCTCCACCTCGAAGTATGCAAAGTGAGAGAGCAGCTTACCGGTTCTGAGACCGTAATCTTTGCTTAATATACTTCGCAGCATATCAGAAGTACCCACCTTACCTTTCATCAAAATATCCGCTTTTCCGTCATGGACAATCTTGACCGATTTGCTCACCGCTTCAACCGGTGAGCTGGCTTCAATGAATTCGAATTTACTGATATCCAGCTCAAGGATCTCAGCCATGCCTGCGGTTTTCTCTTTATCTCCAACCAACACAAGCCTGATGATATCCTGCTCAGCTGCACGGACCACTGCATTCAGGGAGTGTGCATCTTCGGAAGCAGCAAGCACCAGCTTTTTGGGCTTATGTTCTTTATCCAGCAATTCGCGAAGCTGTGAAAGTTCTGTCAACATATTTATCAGGTTTTTACCAACACAAAGAAAAAGAAATACCCAGTGCAAACCGGGTATCCAGTTATGATGTTTAACACATTTCTATCTCTAGCAACACTTCTCCACAATTTTAAATGTATCCCTTGCAATAACCAGCTCTTCATTGGTCTTTACCACCAGTGCAGTCACTTTGGATTCGGGTTTGGTAATAATTTTGTCTTCACCCTTAACTCCATGATTTTCAGTTTCATCAAAATTAAGCCCCAGGTATTCCATATTCTGACAGATCATGCGGCGGATGTTGAAATCGTTTTCGCCTATTCCCCCGGTGAAAATTACGCAATCCAGTCCGTTCATAATGGCTGCATAGGCTCCAATGAATTTCTTCACCCTGTATGCGTACATGGTCAGAGCCAGGTTGGCACGCTCATTTCCCTCGTAATAAGCAAGTTCCAGGTCGCGCATATCGGAGGAAATCTCTGATATCCCGACCATACCACTCCTTTTGTTGATCATGTTGCTGATCCCTTTCAGACTCAGATGCTCCTTATCGGCAAGGAAAAGCAGAACCCCCGGATCGATATCCCCTGTTCTTGTTCCCATGATCAGGCCATCTACCGGGGTAAAACCCATGGAGGTATCCAGGGATCTGCCATGTTCAATGGCTGTAACCGAAGCACCATTACCCAGGTGGCATGAAACCACCTTCATTTCACGGGTGTCGCGGTGGATAATCTCACTGGTGCGCTTGAATACGTATTTATGACTGGTTCCGTGATACCCGTATTTCCTGATTCCGTATTTCTCATAATACTCCCTGGGAATGGCATACATATATGCATGGGGTGGCATGCTCTGATGAAAGGAGGTGTCAAATACTGCTATCTGCGGAAGGCCAGGAAGTAAGGTATCTATCGAGATGATCCCCTTCAGGTTGGCAGGATTATGCAACGGGGCCAGCTCAATACATGCTTCAATGTCCATGATGACCTCTTTGGTTATTAAAACACTCTCCTGGTATTTCTCACCTCCCTGTACAATCCGGTGCCCAACCGCCGCAATCTGGTCAATATTACCGATGACTCCATGCTCGGCGTTCACCAGTGCGGCCATGATCAGGTTAATGCCGGTGGTGTGATCCATGATAGGGGTAATATGCTTGTATTTGTCCTTACCCGTGGGTTTATGGGAAATGACTGCGTCAGTAAAGCCAATTCTCTCCACTATGCCTTTTGCAACGACAATAGTGCTATCACCCATCTCAAATAGCTGGTACTTAATAGATGAACTCCCGCAATTTAAAACTAAAATAATCATGAATATGTGTCTGTTAAATTACTTATATGTACGTCTATTTCTTTAAGCCTGCAGCCTGGTTTGCTGTTATAGCGACCAGGTTGACAATGTCGCTGACTGAACAGCCTCTGGAGAGATCGTTTATGGGTGCGGCCATTCCCTGAAGAACCGGACCAATGGCTTCTGCTTTTGCCAGTCTCTGGACCAGTTTATACGCCACATTTCCCACATTGAGATCGGGGAAAATTAATACATTGGCATTGCCCTGTATCGGGCTGTCCGGCGCTTTGCTGCTGGCAATGGCTTCAATCAGAGCTGCATCGGCCTGTAGTTCCCCATCAATAATCAATGTGGGATCCATCTCTTTTGCCAGTTTTGTAGCGTTGACCACCTTGTCAACCATAGGGTGATTGGCACTTCCTTTCGTGGAGAAACTCATCATGGCAATCCTGGGTTCAAATCCGAGGATTGAACGGGTTGTTCCTGCAGTAGCTACCGCAATTTCGGCCAGTTGTTTTTCATCGGGATCGGGGTGAACCGCTCCATCGGCAAATACAATTACTCCATCCTCTCCAAAGCTGTGGTCCTGAAGCATCATGATAAAGGCCCCTGAAACAATGCTGATTCCGGGCAAGGTTTTCACTATTTGAAATGCAGGGCGCAATACATCAACGGTTGCATTGGCTGCTCCGGCAACCTCACCGTCTGCATCACCAGCTTTTATCATCAGCGTTCCGAGGTAAAGAGGGTCTTCCACAAGTTTAGAAGCCTCATCCATGGTCATCCCTTTTGATTTCCTGATCTCATAGAGCAATTCTGTGTATTCCTGTTTCTTAGGGTGATCTTTGGGATTGATAACGGTCGCTTTCTCAATATTTTTTAACCCGTATTGATGTGCCTTTTTACCCAACTCTTCCGGATCGGCAATCAGGTACAGATAACACAATTTCTCCCTGATGATGGCATCAGCTGCCATAACTGTTCTTTCTTCATTACCTTCCGGAAGAACGATTCTCTGACAGTCTGTCCGGGCCTGTTGTCGTATTTTTTCAATTAAATTCATTGATTATCAGTAATTTGGGATTATAAATTTACAGACAATAAAGGTAGCTAAAAAATACATAGTCCTACATGATGCAAACATGATTTTCATCATGCATTTCACTTCTTTTTCAACATTTTCACAAATGTTTGGTTTACATTACATACAAACTAAACTGACCATGAAAGCAGAAGAAATTTTTGAAAGGTTATGGGTACAATATGCAGGTGAAAACCCCAGTGTTGCAAAGATCCATCAACTATTCCGGGACTCAGGCGAAGAGGTCATCAATGATCATGTGGCGTTTCGTACATTCAATGACCCCCGGGTGGGAGTAGATGTGATTGCGCGCCCTTTTCTGGAAGCGGGCTATGTTCAGAAAGGAGCCTATAATTTTGAAGTCAAAAAGCTGAGAGCCAGGCATTATGAACTTCCTAACCAGTCTGAGTCTCCCCGGGTCTTTATCAGTGAATTGCTTTTAGAGGAGTTCTCCGAAGAACTTCAAAATGCCATCAGGGATCACCTGGATTCAGTTCCGGAGGAGCTGCTAGGTTCTCCGGATCTTATTTTCAGGGGAACCATTTTTGATCCCATCAGTTATGAAGTTTATAACCTGCTTAGGAATGAATCGGAGTATGCGGCATGGCTATATGTGTATGGATACAGGGCCAATCACTTTACAGTGAGTATTAATTACCTGAAAAATTTCGAAGGGATTGCATCGGTCAACTCATTCCTGAAAGAACAGGGCTTTTTGTTGAACAGTTCGGGAGGGGAGATCAAGGGAAATCCGGCTGACCTTCTGGAGCAATCCTCAACTTTGGCTGATAAGGTGGAGGTCTCTTTTGTTGAGGGAAAACAAGTGATACCTTCCTGCTATTATGAATTTGCCAGGCGATACAAAGATTCTCAGAACCATCTGTTCAGTGGCTTTGTACCAGGTTCGGCGGATAAGATTTTTGAAAGTACGGACTATCGGTAGAGGATGGTGAATGGTGGATTACCGACTTTCTGTTATATTTGTCAAATGTTAAAAAAGCTACCTCTCTGGGCGAAGATTTTTATTGGAATGGGACTTGGAATACTCTGGGGACTGATCTCTGTATGGACCGGGTGGGAGCTGTTTACATCCAACTGGGTGAAACCCTGGGGGACTATTTTCCTTAAATTACTTAAGTTGATTGCTGTGCCCCTGATCTTTGTGTCACTTGTGAAGGGGATCTCAAGCCTGACCGATATCACCAAGCTCTCAAGGATAGGATACAAGACTATTGTCATATATATAACCACCACAATTTTCGCCACCACTGTTGGACTTGCCCTGGTCAATATAATGAAACCAGGAGATGTATTTCCGGATGAAAAACAGGAACAGTACAGACAGAAATTTGGTGGACAGGTGGAGCTGAAACAGAAATCGGCCGCGGAAATAGAAACCCAATCGCCCCTCCATTTTTTCGAGGATATGATACCCGAAAACTTCTTCCTGGCAGCCGGGGACAACTCTAAAATGCTTCAGATCATATTTTTTGCTATCCTCTTTAGCGTAGCCCTGGTACTGATACCGGGCGGCAAAACCCAGGTGGTAAAGGACTTTTTCGACGGTCTCAATGATGTGATTCTCAAGATAGTGGATATTATCATGCGTTTTGCTCCCATTGGTGTCTTTGCATTGATGGCATCACTTGTAGTTGATTTCTCCGGCGATTCGGATATCTTCACTGCACTGGGCTTGTATATGCTCACTGTTACCCTGGGACTATTTCTTCTCATCCTTGGGCTCTATCCTTTAATGATCAGGGTTTTTGCCCGCATCAGGATTCCCGATTTCATGAAAGGTATTCTGCCTGCACAGCTGGTGGCATTTACCACCAGTTCAAGTGCTGCTACATTACCGGTTACCCTGAAACAGGTTACAGAGGAGTTGAAGGTATCCAAACCCATAGCTAATTTTGTATTACCGGTGGGAGTGACCATCAATATGGACGGAACAAGCTGTTACCAAGCCATTGCAGCAGTTTTCATTGCACAAGTGTTTGGGATCGAGTTAACCCTTGTACAGCAGTTGACCATAGTTCTCACTGCAACATTGGCTTCCATAGGATCGCCCGGAATCCCCAGTGGCAGCATTGTTATGCTGATCATCGTATTGAATTCTGTGGGGCTTCCCGTGGAAGGCCTTGCATTGATCCTGGGTGTGGACCGCCCCCTGGATATGTTGAGAACAGTGGTTAATATCACTGGAGATTCAACTGTAGCCTCCATTGTGGCCCGCTCCGAAGGAGAATTAGACTACAAATAGCAATTACATATGCTTAATTTCTCTGGCTGTAGCTTATAGTGTAATATCACTAGAATCAATTATTCTCTTAAATTTCAATCATTTACGTAGAAATCAGAAGGGTTTTAACACTTTCTAAGCACCATATTCTGCAACTGTCCGTGCCAGGAACCAATTAGCAGCATTTCAGGACGCTACTGGTTAGGAAGGGCAGGGGATACGAAAAGTGTATATGACACAGAGCTCTGTTTCCCACCTTAAAAATCAGCCCTTACAAATGATACATATGTAACATAATTATGCGCGATTACATATGTAACAAGGCAAAAAGATTAAGATAATTGACATAACACAACAAAAACAAAGACAATTGAAGATTACATATGTAAACATAGGTACGTCCGCTTTCAATTTGACACTATAATACTTTATATAACTGTAAACCAGGGATATATAATGATTACTTAAACTATATAGTCAGTTAATTGATGAGATGATAAGGTAAAACAGCTTTCAAACTGTAATATAACAACTATAACTAGTAATATCTCAGTCTTTTAATAGATTTAAATGATGTTTTAATTTAATCATGCTACAAAGCTTCCAATTTCATCGTATTAGTCGTCTAAATGCACTGATACTGGCACTTCTACAATAGGTTTGCGGCTTATAAGTTCACTAAATATAAGAGTTCCAAGGATTATAATGCTAATTGTTTATAACCCTGTAAGATGCATTGGAAGCAAATTTAGTTGCAGGGGAGGGGATATCCTTTATAATAAGGCAAATTCATTATACAATTACACTATTCACAAATGTAAACCAATGATGGTTACATATGTCAATGATATATTTGTTACATTTGTAACTCATCTATTTTGCTATGAAAGAGCGTCTGACTCAGCTTCTTGATCTGGAGCAATTAACTCCTTCCAAATTTGCAGATATTATTGGGGTGCAGCGAAGCAGTGTTTCGCATGTAATTTCGGGTCGCAATAAACCCAGCTTTGACTTTATACAAAAGACTTTGACAGCTTTTCCGGGTCTGAATGCAGAGTGGCTAATTCTTGGAAAGGGAACCTTGTATGACCAGATGGGAAGAGGTACCACAGGAAACCTTTTTGATGCTCCTTCTGATGAGGATCCGGGGCAATTTCCTTTGGATATTCCCGACAAGGGTGCTGAAAAGGACTTTCCAGAAGAATCTAAGCCTGTTCTGGCTGAGCATTCAGAGGAGATTCCCGGTGATTTGGTACCAGAGGGGTCCAGGAGCCCCGGTAAAATTGTACAGGTAATGGTTTTCTATGAGGATGACACCTTCAAGACCTATAAGCCTTCAAAATAGAATTCTGATTATCTTTGCAGGAAAAATTGAATGTATCGAATACTGATCAGACCCCTGCTTTTCCTTCTTCCTCCTGAGACCATTCATCGTCTTCTGGTCTCTTTTCTACGGATTGCATTTAAAATTCCAGGGATTCGATACCTGGTAATGAGAATCTACCACATTGCTGATCCCACTCTTCAAACTGAATTTCTGGGAATGACATTCAGCAATCCGGTGGGTCTGGCGGCAGGATTTGATAAAAATGCTGAAGCATACCGAGAGTTCCATGCCTTTGGATTCTCCTTTATTGAAGTAGGTACTGTTACTCCTAAAGGTCAGCCCGGAAACCCGCGTCCCAGGAGTTTCAGAATTAAGAAGGACCGGGGATTGATCAACCGGATGGGTTTTAATAACCATGGCGCTGAGGCAGCTGCAGCGAAATTACGCACTAAAAGGCCCAAAGGGCTGGTTTTAGGAGGTAACATAGGTAAAAACACCCAAACCCCCAACGAAGAGGCTGTAAGCGATTATGAGGCTGTATTCAGGACCATTTATAATGGAGTTGATTATTTTGTGGTGAATGTAAGTTGTCCAAACATTACAGATCTGCATAAGCTTCAGGACCAGGAATCTCTTGAATTGATCCTTGGCCGGGTCCTGGAGATCCGCAAAGAGATGCCTGTAAGTAAGCCAGTACTCTTAAAAATCTCTCCCGATTTGAACAGTAAACAGCTGGATGAGACCCTTGAAATTGTGGACCGTCTGAAACTGGATGGGATTGTAGCCAACAACACAACCATCACCAGGGAGGGATTGAAAACCCCCGCCGAAGAGATCAGAGCCATTGCCAATGGCGGCATGAGTGGAGCTCCCATTACCAAGCGCAGCCTTGAGGTAGTCAGGCACATTCATGAAAAAACAGGAGGCAAACTCCCCATCATTGCAGTAGGGGGGATCATGACCGTTCAGGATGCCATGAATATGTTTGATGCCGGGGCCACACTTATTCAGCTCTATACCGGCTTTATTTATGAAGGACCCGCCCTGGCCAAACGAATTAACCGGGCCTTGCTAAAAAGCAGGAGCCAGCAGGGATCGCAAACTACCTGATCTTTGAGGAGCCGGTTCTTAACGGCCAATCTAACTTTAACTCAGGCAATTGCTTTCTTGGAACCGGTAACTGTTCGAAATCAAATTGTGGCTCTGCCGACTTTTTTGTCACAGGAGCAACACCCGTAATCTGTTCAAGTGCCACGGCAAGCAGGGGATCCTGCTCACTTCCAAACGGAACAGCATTGAGCAACGATTCCTCTACCATGAAATTGGGATTCAATCCATCCACAAAATCAGTGTAACCCTCTGAATTGGCATATTTTAGTACAATAGGCTGCATGGCCCAGTTATGTCTTTTAGGATTTTCCCAGTCATCAATGGTCACCGACCCGTAGCATTTGCCATAGGTTTCGGTGCCTATCTGTATGACTTCGGCATAAGGATAAAGTGCCACCATAAGCAGTTCACTGGCCGAAGCAGTTCGATCTGTGGTAAGAAAATAGAGTTTTGACAGGTTCAGGTTAACTTCGGTGTCAGGAAACCGTGAGAGCAATCGCATCGATTCATCGCCATCGGATTGGCCGTCTTCATCAAGGTCAGCATCTCTCCAGTACTGGGTAAATCCATCGTTCCAGATCTTTGTTGAAAAGATGCTTTTGCTGGTCACCGCAGAATTGGGTCCTAAAATGCTGCCCATCTGTTCGGCCACATAGCCGTAACCGCCCCCATTGTAACGCAGGTCCACCACCACATCGGATACCCCGGCGGCTTTAAACTCTCCAAGAACCCGATTCATCTCTTCCATCCATTCGTCATTTGGACCGGGAGTAAAGTTTGAATAGACATAGTATCCAATTTTAAATCCTTGATATTCAATGATTTCATTATGGATAAATGGGTTCTGAATTAGTTCCACGGCAGTAAGTTCTACCTCTTTTCCATTGGGAATCAAATTGATTCCATCCCAGGAGCCAAAACCAAAGGTGGCGGTGGTTTGATAGTAGAGATCAAAGTAATTGTCGACAGTTAATGCTTTGCCATCGATGGAGATAATCATATCACCCCTGACAATGCCTGAATCGGCAGCGGGCGTGTTAGGCGTAACATATATCACAATGCTGACAACCTGTGTTTCATCAATCAGACCCGGAGATACAGACATACCGGTTGCAGGCTGAACCCCATCAAACATAGCCAGGAGTGCCTCATAATCATCTACGATCCAGGAATCTCTATCATCTTTATAAAGTAGTCTTTGAAAATATGCCTTCGGATCCTCTTCATAATCTGGATCAAGATTAGGAATAAATTCCTCCCAGAGGTAAAAATCATTCATGCCTTCCCATATCCAGTTATTCAGTATCAGAATCTCTTGCGGAAGTCCCGGATCAGGTTCAGGACCGGGTTCCGGATCCTTTTTGCAACTGGCAACCAGGATAATCAGACTCAGGAGAAGAAATGGGAGAAATATATGGGGATTATATGCTTTCATGCCTCTGTTTATTTTGCAAAAATAACAATATTGGTACTTAAATTAACTTAAGAACAGGATCATTATTATAAACCAATGAACAATATAATGGTTTGATCGGTTCTTAAATTGAGATCGATCAATAGTAAAATGGCTGAAAACAAGACCAAACCCACCAGCAAAAGCGTTGCATCCTACCTGGAAGAAATTGAAGATCCATTGAGGCGAGCCTCCATTGTGGGATTCGGCAACTATCGCTATAAGTATGCCAGTGGCAGGGAAGGAGACTGGTTCCTGGCCGGTTTTTCCTCTCGTAAACAGAGCCTTACTCTCTACATCATGCGTTTCCTACGCGCATTCTTACCAGCACTGTTAATCCTGTCAGGGATTTCTTCCCATTCACAGGTTTACCAACCGGTAGAAAATCAACATCCTGCATTTTCAGAAAGGGTAAAAGAACGAGAAAAGATGGTATGGAAGGGCATAGCCAACTATCCTTATCAACCTGTTAAGGACTCCCTTGTATTAGAAGCGATGAAACGGGTGCCCAGGCATGCTTTTATTCCCATGGAATTCCGGAAGGATGCCTATCGAAACTCGCCCCTGTTAATTGGTTACAATCAGACAATCTCCCAGCCATTTATTGTGGCACATATGACAGAATTGCTTGAAATAGAGCGTAATCATAAGGTCCTGGAAGTAGGAACCGGCTCCGGGTATCAGTCTGCAGTACTGGGTGAGTTATGCAATCATGTATACACCATTGAAATTATTGAACCTCTTGGATTGAAGGCAGAACTCCTTTTACATGAGTTGGGATATGACAATATTCATGTCCGGATAGGAGATGGGTATGAAGGCTGGCCGGAGGAAGCCCCTTTTGACAGGATCATTGTCACCTGTGCACCAGAAGATATCCCACAGCCTATTATAGATCAACTCTCTCCCGGTGGCCGAATTGTGATTCCAGTGGGGAAAGCCAACCAAACCCAGTACATGGTTACTGTGACCAAAAACAGGAATGGCCGGATCTCAAGTAAATCTCACTATCCGGTCAGATTCGTTCCAATGACAGGTAAAGCTGCTGAATGATTCTACTATTCATCCATCTCACATCCCTCTTTCCAGAACGCTTCATTATAGACATAATAGCTAATAGAAATATTGCATGTAATAGCCCCACTTTCGGTAGTTACCCCTTTTACATATTTAACCCAAATACCATATCGGGTAGCTTCAGGATTCTCCGCATCAGCAGCTTGAGAAACAAATATCCTATATTCATTTATGCCCTCAGCAGTTGTGCTTATTGTTTCCATTCCCAAATTTGTTGGAAAATAACCAAACAGCGATTGGAATTCATAACTAAGAGGAGGTCTTGTATCGGTTTTGGCTAAATCATCATCAGCCCACCTGAAAACCAAATTCATATTTGCATGGCAACCACCATCAGCAGTTAAAGCTCCTGATGCTTCGTCGGTTGAGTAGAAATCCTCAATATGTGATGAACTAACAGTTAATGTACTTTCTGCCCCTTTCGTCATGTCTTTGTAACATAAACAACCATGGCGTATCGTTGTTGTTCTGCATGAATCAAATTGAAGACTAAATCCTAATAAGAAAAGGCATGTCACTATAAATCTTAAAGTCTTTTTCATAAGAGTGTTTTATTGTTAAAAGAGTATATGTTGATTGTTAAAGATGTCATAAAAGTTCGCAGTTCTCTTAAATGTTAAAAACTAATAATAACAGAAGAAAAAAGCAGCATGATATTTAAGTTAATATACTGGGAATAAGTGTATTTACAATGTTTTCCAAAACATTATACCTTGCTGCAGAGTACAGATATCAATAAGATAACAGAATTGAAAAACGGTCTTAATCCCATGTGGCTCGAACCGGATTTCATGTTAAATTCTTTGAAGTGTTTTTCATTTTCATCATTGTGTTAATGCCTGATCCTGTTGAAGCAAAGAGGATACAGTTTTGAGTCGATAATCTCGTGTTTGATCTGCTTACCTTTATTGGGTTTAAGCTTTTGGCTATGGATTAGAGCGGCACTTCCAATAAAAAAACCCCGACCGTTTCTGATCGAGGTTCTTAGAGGGTGGTGACTCAGCTGAGGTTCGAACTCAGGACCCCATCCTTAAAAGGGATGTGCTCTACCAACTGAGCTACTAAGTCATCCTGTTATTGCTTTAAAAGCGGTTGCAAAGATATAAACAAAAATATTTTTTACAAACAGTTTTCTACGGGAAAATTCAAAATATATTTATCACTGAAAATCTCCCACTCTCCACGAAAATAAAGCCTTCTATTTAACAGAACCAATCATGAATAAAAAAGTTCATGAATTTTTCTGTAATGAACTTAATACTGGTTCGTCTTCGGTTTAGAAATCAGAATTTAAAATGAATTATAAACTAAATCGAGTAATCATGAAAAGAATCGTTTTATTAGTAATGGCAGTAGCTTTCCCGGCATTCATTCTGGCACAGAACAGTGCTGTTGATAAGCTCTTTAATAAGTACAGTGGTCAGGAAGGAGTTACGACAGTGAGCATCAACCCTGAGCTCTTTCAGATTGTCAAAGCGCTGGAGATAGAAGAGGTTGAGGATGCTGATATACCTTTTGACAAGATTGCAAGCGTGAAAATACTGACCATTGAGGATGAAGCTCAATGGGAAGGTGTGAATTTCTATACAGAGATTGAAAAAGATCTGGATGTGAGCAACTTTGAAGAGGTACTGACTGTGAATGATGGGGGAGAGATGGTGCGCATCTGGATGAAAGTAGAAGATAATGAGGTGAGTGAATTTCTGCTTATTGTGGGAGGAGATGACAATGTGCTGGTATACATCACCGGGAACTTCAATATGAATGACCTCGAGGAGCTGGCAGAGTCTGTGGATGGAGATTTTGATCTTAATCTATAGTTTTCATTAAATTAGGAGTTCTTTAAACTGTTGAATCCAATGAAGTCCTCAGAATTCAAACTGTTGGTCATGCCACACAGTTCCCGGTTGTACCGGATGGCTTTTCGCCTGATGAACAACCGGGAGGAGGCTGAGGATATCGTCCAGGAGGTTTATGTTAAACTGTGGGGAATGCGCAACGAATTAAACAATTACAATAGTATTGAAGCGCTTGCCGTCAGAATTACCCGCAACTTGTGTCTGGACAACCTGAGGCGGAGAAAAGTGAATCAGAATGCCATGAAGGCTGAGCAGATGAAAGAGGGGATGTACTCTATTTCACCTGCAGAAAAACTTGAAAAGAAAGAAGAAGCTGAAATGATACATACCCTTATAGCAGCACTGCCCGAACCACAGCGGTCGCTGGTTCACCTTCGACACATGGAAGGCAAAGAGTATGAAGAGATTTCAGAAATGGTAAATATGAATGTGAATGCCATCAGGGTAAGTATATCCAGGGCAAGAAAACAGATGCGTGAAATGTTAGAAAAACAATATTCATCATGGAAAGCATAGAGGAAATACGTAAGATGCTGGACAGGTTCTACCTCGGGGAAACCACGCTGGAGGAGGAA
>JAOZUK010000902.1 GCA_029938715.1 Bacteroidales bacterium
TGGCGAGCATTAAGTTCCTGTCTACAGCAGTTAACAAAAGAGACTTTGCCGGTTGTCCGATTTGTACCTGAACGGACAGTATGCTCATGTGGCGGACAGTTGGACGTTCTAAAAACACGCCGTAAAACAGTTTTAAGTATGACAGGGCCGTTTATTGCCCATGAAACAATCTTGGAGTGTCAATCTTGCTCCAGTTATTTTGGATCTGAGGCCTTGCTGCAACTGGTTCCGAAGTGGTGTAACGTCGGCTACGATGTTCTGGTTTATATTGGGCGGGCACTGTTTCAACGGTACCGTACCATTCAGGAAGTACGAATTGAATTGTATTCACGTAATGTGCAGATCAGCGATTCTGAAATCAGCTATCTGGGATATAAATTTATCGCAACTCTCGCTGCCCAGATACTGATAAAGCCGGAAAAAAGTCGGTTAACAAAATGGCACGGATTGTTGCAAACATCGTCAATGACACCCTGTTTCAACAAGATATTCAAGAACTACACTGGCGCTGTCAGGTTTTCGATAGTCTGCGTAAAGCCATGCGCATTGCTCCACCGGACGGCAAAAAAGGACTCAATGATGAAGGTGAAGACGCTGCTATAGCCACCATCTGTGCAGGTGTTCAACAATTTCGTGGCCAACTCGATGACAATGCAAAATGGTCTAAGGATAAGCTGTGTCGAAAAATGGCAAAGCAGATTGATAAGTGGAGCAAAAACCTTTTCGCTGATCCTATTGAGGTCGATACGCCGCAAGGGGCAGTTACTATCTACCCACAGCGAACCAATAATATTCTGGAACAGTTTTTTCGTGGAGTACGTCAAAAACAACGTCGGAAAACAGGAAATAATTCCCTGCGACCAATGCTTCACACAATGCTTGCTGATGCCCCTTTGATTAAGAATTTGGACAATGATGAATATATGAAGATCCTTCTTAACGGGAAGAGCAATCTTGAAGAATTATTTGCCAATCTGAAACCCGACATAACGGCAGGTTCTACAGATCTTCCAGTTGAAATTGATCGTTTACTGCCAGGATTTCGGAAACTGATAACACAGCAAACTTTACC